>DATGQC010000222.1:0-11071 GCA_035304425.1 Advenella sp. | reverse complement strand
TCGGCCGTCGGCAGTTCGCCCGCACATCGCCAGCAGGCAGCCTCGCCAGGCCGGGCCGACGATCCGGCGCCGGTGCGGCAACGGGAACATGCCGTTCCGGTGCATATTCCGCCGCCATTGACGAGCACGCAGCGCCCCCCGCTTGCGCAAGATACGCCTGCCTGGCAGGATAAGGCCGATGACATGCCGGTCCTGATGCCTGTGCAGCGCCCGGCGCAAGTGCCGCCATTTGGTTCTTCTGAGGCGCCCCGCCCTGCACGGCCAAACTATCCAGGCAGCCAGCCTGCGGCGAGTGCCGGAACCAGTCCCGGCCGACAGCCTGACGCATCGCGCCATTCAAGCCCTGCCGCAGCGCCGCCAGCGGTACACGAAGCGCAGCGCGCGCACGTCGCCAGCACCGCCTTGTCGCCAGATCACGGCCAGCCCCCCCTGCGCGCAGATGAACCTTATTCAGGCGCACCCACTGCAACGCCCGGCACACCTTATCGATCAAAGCCAGAGGGCGGCCGCGCCACGGCGGACAGCGCTGCGCAACAACATGGTACGGCGGCCGCGGCGCCGACAACGCGCCAATCAGACGCAGCATCTTCTTTGCCTGACACGCCACCTGCATCCTCCGCCATATCCGGCGTTCACAAAACGCCCGCGTCTCCTTCCTCATTTCCGGGACATCCCACGCCAGAAGACTATGCGCCATTTCTCAATTCGGCCCGCGATGCCCTCGGACATCACAGTAAACCGGAGTTGTACGTCTGGTCGGATGACGAAAACGATGCGTTTAGTCAGGCGGCTCAGGCCGATTTCACGCTGAACAGAATTGAGCCCACCGCCGGCCGGCCGACCTTTGATGCCTCGCTGTTTCGGGCCCCCTCGCGTCCCGATGCCCTGGCTGCCACCGTGGCTCACGCTGCGCCCCGGCATTCGGATCCGGCGGCAGACATGCAGGCGGAAATAGATGCGCTGATACCGGAACTGCTGGACGAATCCCATGAATATCTGAAGCGACGCCTGTTGGAAGAGATCCCGGAAATTATCGCGAAATATCGTCACGATCGCTAAAATCCGCGGGCGGCGGCTGTTGCATTTTTCGCATTTCAGGTAAAATTCAGGGAACTGTCAGATTAAATTGCAGTCTGATGTATACTGAAATTCATGAAAATTGACTTGTTATTGGAGAAACCATGACTGACTTGCGCCAGACTCTACCCCAGGAAGGCTATGCACCCGGCCAGGTGGTGCGCAATCGTGTATTGCGCAATACTTACTGGTTGCTTGCCGCTTCCCTTATTCCCACGGTACTGGGTGCAGCCCTCGCCTTGCAGCTGAATCTGAACGCGATGCTCGCCCCGGGCATTTCCACCATTGTCTTTCTGGTGGGCGCCTTCGGCCTGATGTTCGCCATCGAAAAAAACAAGAATAGTTCGCTGGGTGTCGGCCTGCTGCTGCTGTTCACTTTTTTCATGGGCATGATGCTATCGCGTCTGATCGGCCATGTGCTCGATTTTCGTAACGGCGCGCAATTGATCATGCTTGCCTTCGGCGGCACCGCTGTCATCTTCGGTGCGATGGCGACTATTGCCACAACCAGCAAGCGCGACTTTACCGGCATGCAGAAAACACTGTTCATTGGCGCGATCGTTTTACTGCTGGCAGCCGTCGCTAATATCTTCCTGCAGATTCCTGCACTGGTGCTGACAATTTCCATCCTGGCCGTGGTGATCTTCTCGGCATTCATGCTGGTGGATGTGCAACGCGTAGTCAATGGCGGCGAAACCAACTATATTTCGGCAACGCTGGCCATTTATCTGGACATTTATAACGTTTTTGCCAATCTGCTGGCCCTGCTGGGCATATTCGGCGGAAGTCGCGAATAAACGCGAGGCCTGCGATCCACCAGACGCAGGCGCGCTTTGATAAAAACGGGTTCGGTACAGCCGGACCAGGTAACAAAAACCGCTACCGTGCGCAACCATGGTAGCGGTTTTTTTCCTATCTGCTTATCCTGCCCGGCGAAATCTGCCCGGCGATATGGGCGAATGTGGCGCACAACGTCTTATTTCGCAAAACGCCTGCTGTCTGTCACAGCACATAATATTACGCGGTCCTGGGATTGATTCGCTGCAATGAGGCCTTTGCCAGCGTGCGCTACGCCGTTAATGCTGGCTGAACTTGCATTGTGACGCTCAGGCATGGCCCATCCTGCACATAGAATGCTTTACTGTTACGGACGCTCCCGTGTCGCTTGATCAGCGGCCACTCACGTGCGCCGCCGGCCCGACGTCAAACGCCGGACCCGACCAGGTGAATCGCCGATCCCGCCACCTAACAATTCTTAACATTGACCTGCGATACGCCTGGCTTTTCGATGTCCGGCAACAACCGGGTCAGCCACGAGCGGGATATGGCGCCCTTTTTTCAGCCCTGCGCCGGGGTTGGCCATACCACTTCAGGTTAAATTTTTGCCCTGTTTTCAGGTATTTAAGGGTAATTATCTAGTGACGGCTGTCTATAACCTGACTAGACTTGAATGTTGATTCGTCCGCAACGATTTCAAATCAATAAACAGAATACAGGAACCAAATGTTACACACACTGAAAAATGCCCGCCTGCTCGGTCATATCGCGCTGGCCTTTGCCATGTCCGCCGGCACCGCCATGGCTGCCGATTATCCCGATCATCCCGTCTCCATGATTATTCCGTTTACCGCGGGTGGTCCGACCGATAACGTTGCCCGTTCTCTGGGCGAAGCAATGCAAAAATCCCTTGGGCAAACGGTTGTGATCGAAAACAAGGCCGGTGCTGGCGGCACGATCGGCACAACGCAGGTCGCCAACGCCAAACCTGACGGCTACGACGTCCTGCTTATGCACATTGGCTTTTCTACCGCGCCCTCTTTGTACAAGCGACTCGGATACGATCCCGAAAAAAGCTTCCGCCCTGTAGGCCTGGTGGTGGACGTGCCAATGACGTTGGTGGCCCGCGCCGATTTTCCGGCAAACAATATGAAGGAACTGGTTGAATATCTGAAAGCCAATCAGGACAAGGTCACCCTGGCCAATGCGGGTGTAGGCGCAGCCAGCCATCTTTGCGGCACCATGTTGATGGACGCCCTTGGCGTCAAGCTGCTGACCGTGCCATATAAAGGCGCCGGCCCGGCGATGAATGACCTGTTGGGCAAACAGGTTGATCTGCTGTGCGATCAGACCACCAACACCACTCAGCATATCAAGGCTAAAACGGTCAAGGCTTACGCCATTACCAGCGACAAACGCAATGCCCAGCTGCCCGATCTGCCAACCATGCAGGAAGAAGGCTTCAAGGATTTCAACGTCGGTATCTGGCACGGTATGTGGGTCCCGGCCAAAACGCCGGATAACGTTGTCGCCAAGTTGCAGTCCGCACTTAAAGATGGATTGGCCAGCCCGAAATTCAAAGAACGCATGGATGCACTGGGCGCCACGATCCTGACGGAACAGGCCACGCCAGAAGCGCTGGATGCCAAAGTCAAAGAGCAAATCCCCGTCTGGGCCGAGCTCTTCAAGAAAGCAGGCGTTAAGCCTCAGTAATAGTGCCTTGCACGCTGGCCTGATGCATGCGCCCTTTTTGCGGTGCGCTCAAGACCAGTGTGATGGCACGGCAGAAGCGGGACAGATCCCGCTTCTGGCAAAGCCGGAGACTGGTCTCCGGCTTTTTTTTCGTCCTGTCCACCGGCGAATCGATCGGCGCGCGGTGACCTTTGATAGGACGCGATCGCTCACCACAAAAGCGGCCATCACGCCAGGCGATACAATGATCAGATCGCGACTGGCGCAGAGCATGATCCTTATGGCAGGCCGCTCACATCCAGGCTCTTCGGATACTGGACCGAGAATTTCAGAAGCGCGGTGTGTTCTTCTCCGGCTTCCAGCGTGAGCTTCTGCTCAAAACGGCCATCGCCCTTGAGAGCGATACCGCTACCCGTAGGTTCAAGCCGTTTAATATCAATTTTCTCATCGCCCGAAACCGGAAACCGGTCATGCAATATCAGCTGAACCGGCTGCTTACGGTTGTTACGAATGACGGTTTTGTACTCGTAAGTCAGACGGGTGCCGCTGCCGGTCAAACCCGTTGATTCAGTAAACCGCTGCAGCGGTTCGCGCTTGACCGAAATAGCCTGATCTACACCCATTGCCAGTTCCAGTTGCTCTTTGGGGAAAACCGTCTTCATATCGGAGGCAGCAATGAATTCGTTGTCAAAGAAGGCATTGACGTTACCGGCCAGCAAAGGAAAGTCTTTCCCGTTAGTCATTTTTACCGTGGCAAACACAGCAGGCGCTTCGGACGGAACAAGTTCATAGGATAGCTCGGCCGTTTCAGTCAGCGTGGTCAGCGGCACACGCTGTTGCTGGCCTCCGGTTTTGATCGTCTGCCTGCCGGGCACCTCGAAAGTGGTGTTGGTCGCGCTGGTCTGGCTGTTTGCCGGCACGTAGCTTGCCGCGTCTGCCATCTCCATGGCAGGCGCAGCGCCTGACGCCATGGCGGATTCGAATTGACGGGCCCGCATTTGCGACCGCGGAGCCGGTGCAGGCGCTGCGGCAACATCAACTCGCCACGGCTGCAACTGCGGCAGTGAAACACCGGTGACCGGCTGCGCAGTAGACAGTGTGATGGCCACGTTGGACCAGTCTTCGGAGGTATCCTGGCTGATCTGGCCAAAGTAATTCAGGGAGAGTTTGCCGGTGGTCGAATCGTACCGGGCATCATAGACCGGCGACCAGGCCGCGCCGGCCACTACATAACTCAGAACGCTGTCGATGGTCGCAGGTTCGGCGGCTCGCAGCGTCACAACAACCTTGCGCGCTTCGTTTTCATCGCTTTGAGCCAATTGCTCTTTACGCTGCGTGAGCACGTTGAGGCGAGCCAGCAACTGCTCCTTTTCCTGTATATGACCGCGCCGCGTTTGCATGGCCTTGACCAGATGCTCGCCGGTGAATGCCATCAGGCCTATAAACGCATCCTGCGACAGCGGCGGAACGTCCCGGATCTGCACGCTATGTCCGTTCTGGTAGTTACGAATGAAACTGATCTGGTTATCATCTACCTTGATCTGATCCTCCAGCCGGGCAATCTGCTGTTTCAGCACATCGATCTGCTCGGCTACTTCGTTGACCCCGGTGGACGCGCTCGTGTGACGCAGATCGGGCGTGCTGGAAACGTGCAGAATCTGCACGCCGGCGCCGGACGCATTGGCATTAAATTGCAGCGAATTTTCATCCAGGCCGGACGGGAGATTGGTAAAAATCAGTTCGTGCTCGCCGGCTGGAATCTGCTGGCTTGCCGCCCGATATACCAGCGCCCGATCGGGATATACCGTCACTTTCTCAATATGGGAATCGGCATTAAGCGTGTCGGCAAACGCCAGCGGCAAATGCAACGCCAACAACAGCGTGCCGGCCACGATCCGCCTGTGCAAGGCGTCATCCGGACGCTCTGCGCGGCGGGCGTTGCGCTCGCCTGTACGGTTACACTGAAATGATTGGACGCTCATCAATACTCTCCCGAAGTCTTATCCTGAAATGATAACCGAGCTTGACGCCAATCGCAGTCAAGCCGCAGCCAAATTGCGTACGTCATGCATTATCATCACTTGCGCAGCCGACATCAAGCGCGGTTTACGGGTTGTGACTGAGGGTGTATGTTTTGGACTGAGCGACGCTCAAACAGCGCCCTTGCCAGGCGCCAGATGCAGAAAGGTCATCAGCAAAGACCGGCCTGGAATCGGACGGGTCGGTCCAGGCTCCAGGCTCCACATCGCTGGTGAAAGCCAAAGAAGAGAGGAGCGGAAAATCCGGCGTCGGTGAAGACAGCAAAAGAGGCAAAAAAACAGGAAGAAAAGAACAGAGAAGGAACCGGAAGCGCCTGCAAAAAGCGTTGAGGCGAGCCGCAAAAGGCTTAACGTGTCCGATCGATTCAATTGGCCGACGCACACCGTGTTTAGTACTGCTTGAGCGACAACAATACGTTTCGGGTCATCAACGGTCTCTTTTCAAGATGTTCGTCAATGCGTTCGCGCAGCATGCGGCGCAGGCCGGGCTCGGCTGCGGGTTCGTCAAAATCGGGACGCGCACCCGGGACCCCGTAGCCGGTTTCCTGCAACAAGGTCCATTCAAACCGGCGCAATGAACCCGAAGCGCGTTCGCCGATGGCAAGCTGCTGCAACGCCTCGCAGTAGGCGTCAAATAACTGAGGATGCGCATCTTCACCGGGCAGCATACGAATTAACAGCTCATTCATATACCAGGCCGACATCAAGGATTTGCCAGTCAGACCATGCAGGCCAGCCAATTCGGCACGGGTGAGCGTTTTGACTTCGCCCTGCCCCGACCAGGACACCAGTAAGGGTTCGAATGCCGAGAGGACCGGACGCAGCACCGAGTACGGCCGCTTGGCCCCTTTGGCCACCACGGTCACAATGCCGTAATTGCGCGCAAACAAGCGGGCAATCAGCGAAGACTCGCTCCATGCGGTGGCCTGCAACAAATAAGCACCGGCATCCTGGACGCGGCTGCCTCGTTTACTCATAGCCCAGATCGCGCAGGGCACTTTCCTTTTCCGACCAGCCTTTGCGCACTTTGATGTAAATTTCAAGAAACACAGGTTTGTCCAGCAAGGCGCAGATATCCTGGCGGGCTTCGGTCGCGATGCGTTTCATATGCGTGCCTTTGGCGCCCAGTAAAATCGGCTTGTGACTGTCGCGCTCCACCACTACGCATGCGGCAATGCGCGCTGCATTCTCATCTTCGTCCCATTGCTCAATAACCACGGTACATGCGTAGGGCAACTCGTCGCCCACCAGACGGAAGATTTTCTCGCGAATCAATTCAGCCGCAATAAACCGGATTGGTCTGTCGGTCAGCGCGTCTTCTTCAAACATGAATTCGCCCTCGGGCAACCGCTGTTCAATCTCGGTCAGCAGTGTATCGAGCTGCACGCCTTTGACTGAGCTGACCGGCACCACGGCATCGTAGGCGAACTTGCCCATGATGCGGCCGACGAAATCAAACAGGTCATTCTTGTTCTTGAGCGTATCAACTTTGCTGACAGCCAGAATGCATTTCTTCGAGGCCGGCAGCAATGGCACGATCTGCTCATCGCCCGCAGACCACTTGCCTGCCTCCACCACATGTACGATAACATCCACATCAGCCAGCGCCTGAGTGACAACCCGGTTCATCATGCGGTTCATGGTTCCGCCATGGCGGGTCTGAAAGCCAGGCGTATCGACAAACACAAACTGTGTCTTGTCACGCGTGAGCACGCCGTGAATCCGATGCCGGGTCGTTTGCGCCTTGCGCGATACAATAGAAATCTTGCTGCCAATCAGCGCATTGGTCAGCGTGGATTTGCCCACATTAGGGCGCCCGACAACCGCGATAAAACCGGTTTTGGACGGGCTGTCCGGCGCCCCGCCGTCGTCCGCCGGCACAATAGGTTCCTGACTCATTTTTTCTCCTGTTCGACAGCGACCGGCAAGGTTAGCTGCGCAACCTTACGCACCCGTTTCTTGGCGCTGCCCTTGGGCAATACTTTTTCCAGAGCATCCAGCATTTTGCGCGCAGCGGCCTGCTCGGCTGCACGACGACTACTGCCGCTGGCCTGGCTGCGCATATCCAGTTCGGCAATAAAACACTCTACCTCAAACTGCTGATCGTGGGCTGCACCGCTGGTAGCGACCACGTTATAGACCGGCAAGGCGAATTTGCGCCCCTGCAACACTTCCTGCAAAAGCGTTTTGGCGTCTTTACCCAGGGTATTGAAATCAACTGAATCCAGTAGCGGCGTATACAGCCCTTCAATCACTGCCTGCACCGATGGCACATCGCTATCCAGGTAGACTGCGGCAAAAATCGCCTCCAGCGCGTCGGCCAGGATCGAGGGGCGGCGAAATCCTCCACTCTTGAGTTCACCCTCGCCCAGCCTTAAAAATTGCGGCAGCTCCAATCGGTGTGCAATATCGGCAAGGGTGGCCTGCTTGACCAGACTGGCGCGGATCCGGGACAAATCGCCTTCGTCCTCGCGCTGCAGTCGATGAAACAGGATGGCGGCCACCGTGAAATTAAGGATGGAATCGCCCAGGAATTCAAATCGCTCATTGTGTGTCGCACTGTGGCTGCGATGCGTGAGCGCCTGAACCAGCAGGCGCTGGTCCTTGAATTGATAGCCGAGCAGTCGTTCCAGTCTTGACAGGTTCATCACTTAAAGGAACCAATGCGACTCAAATCGCCGAAGTTCATCCATATGAAAAATGCCTTGCCCACGATATTGCGGTCAGGCACAAATCCCCAGTATCGGCTATCCTCACTGTTGTCACGATTATCGCCCATCACAAAATACTGGCCTTCGGGCACCTTGCAGCGAAAATCCGTGCCCTTGTATTCGCAGTTTTCCCTACCCGGGAAATTTGTCATGCCAAGCAACGCGCCCATGCCCGGCATATTCAGAATGGCATGTTCATGTTCACCCAGCTTTTCTTCAAGCGCTTCCGGCGAGCCGCTTTGCTGTGATGGATTCACGTAAGGTCCGATACGGGTGACCGGCACGGCTTGCCCGTTGATGCTCAGACGTTTGTTTTGATAAACAACTTCGTCGCCGGGTACACCGACTACCCGTTTGATGAAATCCATATCAGGATTGACGGGATAGCGAAATACCATGACGTCGCCACGTTCAGGTGTATTGATCGGAATAATTTTCTGATCGATGATGGGCAGACGGATACCATAGGTGAATTTGTTCACAAGAATCATGTCACCGTTCTGCAGTGTCGGCAGCATGGAACCCGATGGAATCCGAAACGGTTCAAACAGAAATGAACGCAAGACGAAGACAAACAGAATGACGGGGAAAAAACTCAGCGAGTATTCGATCCACCAGGGGCGATGCGCCTGCTCATCCTGGCCATATTGGGCCACGCGCCGCTTGCGAAAAACAAGGACATCAAGCAGCTTTACCAGGCCTGTGATCACCAGCAATACAAACAGGATCAATGCAAAATTCATCTTCGACTTCCCTTATTTATCTTCAACCTGGAGAATGGCCAGGAACGCTTCTTGTGGAATTTCCACACTGCCCACCTGTTTCATCCGCTTCTTGCCTGCCTTTTGTTTTTCCAGCAGTTTTTTCTTACGCGAAATATCTCCGCCATAACACTTGGCAAGTACGTTCTTGCGCAGCGCCTTCACATTTTCACGCGCGATAATTTCCGCACCAATGGCCGCCTGAATCGCAACATCGAACATCTGGCGCGGGATCAGGCCGCGCATTTTGGAGACCACTTCACGACCGCGATAGCGGGCGTTGGCGCGATGCACGATCATGGACAAGGCATCCACCCGCTCGTTATTGATCAGCAGATCAACCCGCACCACGTCGGCAGAACGGTATTCGAGGAACTCGTAATCCATGGATGCGTAACCGCGCGATACGGACTTGAGTCGATCAAAGAAATCAAGCACGATTTCGGCCAGCGGAATTTCATAAACCAGATGCACCTGACGGCCGTGATAGCTCATGTTGATCTGGTTGCCGCGCTTGGCTATGCATAATGTAATGACCGCGCCAACATATTCCTGCGGCATGAACAGCGTCACCGTGACAATGGGTTCGCGAATGTCGGCAATCTGCCCGACTTCAGGCATGCGGGACGGGCTCTCGATGGACAGGATTTCTCCGTCGTTGCGTTCAACTTCATAGACTACCGTCGGCGCGGTAGTGATGATGTCCATGTCGAATTCACGCTCTAGCCGCTCCTGCACGATTTCCATATGCAGCAGTCCGAGGAAACCGCAGCGAAAACCAAAGCCCAGCGCCTGCGAAACCTCGGGCTCGAACATCAGCGATGAATCGTTCAGGCGCAATTTTTCAAGCGAGTCGCGCAATTGGTCGTATTCGCTGCTTTCCACAGGATACAGGCCGGCAAACACCTGCGGCTTGACTTCCTTAAAACCTGGCAGTGGCGTGCTGGCAGGCCTGCCAGCAACGGTAAGGGTGTCGCCAACCTTGGCATCGGCCAGCTCTTTGATGCCGGCAATGACAAAGCCCACTTCGCCTGCTGACAGCAAAGCGCGTGATTCTGATTTGGGGGCAAACACACCCAGTTGCTCACACAGATGGGTCGCGCCCGTTGCCATGAACAGGATCTTGTCCTTGGGCCGCAATACGCCGTTCTTGATCCGCACCAGCATGACCACGCCAACATAATTGTCGAACCATGAATCGATAATCAGGGCCTGCAAAGGCTCATCCACATTACCGACCGGCGCCGGCACTTTGGCCACGATCATTTCCAGGATTTCGTCAATGCCTTCGCCGGTTTTTGCGCTGGCCTTGATGGCGTCGCTGGCATCAATGCCAATGACGTCCTCGATTTCCTGCCGTGCTTCTTCAGGCTCGGCCGATGGCAGATCCATTTTATTGAGCACCGGCATCACCTCAACGCCCAGCTCGATGGCGGTATAGCAGTTCGCAACCGTTTGCGCCTCTACCCCCTGGGTGGCGTCTACGACCAGCAACGCACCCTCACAGGCCGATAAAGAACGACTGACTTCATAGGAAAAGTCGACGTGCCCCGGCGTATCGATCAGGTTCAGGTTGTAGATTTTGCCATCGCGCGCCTTGTAGTGCAGCGCGGCTGTCTGAGCCTTGATCGTGATGCCCCGCTCTCGCTCGATGTCCATGGAGTCGAGAACCTGCTTGGACATTTCGCGGTCTGCCAACCCACCGCAGCGGTGAATAAGGCGGTCCGCAAGCGTGGATTTGCCGTGGTCAATATGGGCAATAATCGAGAAATTACGTATATGTTGCATAAAAAGCGCAAAAATGCAGTGCTGGCGCGGACTCGACAGAGTACGCACGCCTGTTCCACCACAGTAAGGATGCCAGCGGCATCGGGAATAGGTTGATCGCTGAGCCTGCACCCGGACGACTGCCCGGACTTGTCGCGAGCCGGCCTGTCGCAGCGGTTCAGACTCAAAAAAAGGGGCGCATGAAGCGCCCCTTGGCCTGCATATCGTATTGTAGCCTTATTTTGCG
>DATGQC010000221.1:0-4092 GCA_035304425.1 Advenella sp. | reverse complement strand
CAAGGGAAAATTGCGCGGCATCTGGTACGGCACTTTTCCCGCGCCGCCTGCGGGCGAAAGCTTGATGTTATTCCTGCCGAATATCGAACCGCT
Source organism: Advenella sp. (assembly GCA_035304425.1). Lineage (GTDB taxonomy): Bacteria > Pseudomonadota > Gammaproteobacteria > Burkholderiales > Burkholderiaceae_B > Advenella. The sequence goes on along the minus strand of DATGQC010000221.1, from coordinate 3,999 downwards.
TGGCCCCTTTACAGTCACGGGCGAATGACCGCTATGCAGCGCGGTTATCTTATCCGTACGGCGGGGCTCATCTGGATGCTGGCGTTGGGGATGCCGGGGCTGGCGATTGCGCAGAACGAGGTTGCCCCCGGGCAGTACGTTCTGGATCTGGTGCCTCAGGTGCTTGATGTGCATGCCGCCGCGTTGAATTTACAGGGAGCGGCGTCGGACCTGAATGCTGTAACCAGCGACTTGTCCGATAATGCAAGAAAGCTTATTGAAGCGAATGACCGCATCATGGTGCGCAAGGATGAGGGCGGCACCGTTCTGTCGGTGGCCAGTGATATTCTTTTTGCATTCGACAGCGCGAATTTGTCCCCAAAGGCTCAGGCGACATTGAAGGATATCAGCACCATCATCAATGATAGCCAGGTTCAGAGCGTCAAAGTGGTCGGACATACAGATGCCAGGGGAACAGACGCCTACAATAAGAAGTTGTCCACGGCCCGCGCTCAATCAGTGGCGGCATTTCTTGTCGGGCAGGGAGTGGCGCAATCAAGAATACAGGCGCTGGGGCGTGGGGAAGCCGAACCGGTGGCCGAAAATGAAATCGATGGCAAGGATAATCCGCCGGGACGCGCGAAAAACCGACGCGTTGAATTTGTTCTGCCCAGGCAGGCCGGCAAGTCCTGAACCTTGTCGCCCACCATCCATCTTGCGTGGTCCGCCATCTTTGGTCGCGGCCGCTACAGGAACGGCAGCTGTTTTCCTTCCTCTGCCGGCCGAGCGGCTTGCTGGTTTTCAAGGTGGTCGGTCTGTTCCAATGATGCAGCAGGCATACTCAAGACGCTGTCAGGGGTGTATTGAGCATGCCTTGCGCATTCATAATCTGATGCGGCCCAAAAGACTGCGACGGTATTGACCCGTCATGGCGCGCCTGGGCTGGCGGCTGTCGCGCTTGCGTGCGAGGATCCATGATACTGCTGGCAGAGGCGGTCGCCTGGCGACGTGAGGCGCGCTCTGCCGCATCGGGTAATGGATAGCGATCGAGCCGACTCAAATAGATCGGAACAAAATACACTGAAATATAATCTTATTAGCATGCAAGGGCTTGCCTGTCAGTGACAGGGGTTTTCAGATATCATCGGGGGCTTGATCCCTGTCTGTTGTGCCCGCCGTTTCCGGCCGGATTGGCCCGTTAACAGGTAACCGCATGATAGATAAATGAAATTTTCTTTTAATTCTGTTGTTCCATGCTGGAATGCTCCTCTTTGTAAAGAACAATATACGTGAAAATACCTTTTGAATTATGGATTGGTGCCCGGTACGCCGGCCTGACTCGCACGCGTGGGCGGGGCAGAAAAGGCGACCGGTTTGTCTCTTTTATCGCAGGCACCTCCATGGTCGGGATTGCACTGGGCGTTGCTGCGCTCATTATTGTGCTGTCGGTCATGAATGGTTTTCAGGTCGACGTGCGCGACCGCATGTTGTCGGTGCTGCCGCATATTCAGTTGGTCGTTCCCAACGAAGACCCGGTTGAGGTCACGGATGACTGGCAGAGGCTGGCTGACGCGGCCAAGCAGAACCCGCAAGTAGAGGGCGCCTCGGCCTTTGTCGCCGCAGGTGGCATGCTGGCGCGAGGCGATGTTCTCAAAGGTGTCGAGATACGTGGCATTGATCCGAAAAACGAAGGTAATGTTTCGGAATTACCGCAGCAAATGATCAGTGGCTCGCTCGACAGCCTTGAACCGGGCAGTTTCAAACTGGTAATTGGCAGCAATCTGGCTCAGTATATGGGTGTAACGGTCGGCGACACGCTGTTGCTGATGACGCCGCAGGGCTCAATCAATCCGTCGGGTTTCTCGCCCCGCATGCGTCAGTTCACGGTATCCGGTATTTTCTCATCAGGCCATTACGAATATGATTCGAATATGGCATTCGTCGCTGTCAAGGATGCCGCGGTGCTGTTTCGCGATGTCGGATCAGCCGGGGTCCGTCTGAAAATTCGTGACATGATCAATGCGCCCGAGGTGGCCACGCAATTGACTCATTCACTCCCGCCAGGCGTCGTGGCCCGTGACTGGACCATGGATAATCGAACCTGGTTTGCGGCAGTCAAAACCGAGAAGCGCATGATGTTTCTTATCCTGGTTCTGATTGTCGCGGTTGCTGCGTTCAACCTGCTGTCGTCCCTGGTGATGGCCGTCAAGGACAAGCAGTCGGATATTGCGATTTTGCGCACGCTGGGCGTCAGCCCCTTTCAGATCGGCAAAATCTTCCTGGTGCAGGGCTCTCTGATCGGTTTTATCGGGACCTTTCTGGGGGTGTTGTGCGGCTGTCTGGTTGCCTACAATATCGACGTGGTGATTCCGTTCATTGAGCGGCTGTTCGGCATCCACTTCCTGGACCCCAGCATTTACTTCGTCAGTACGCTGCCATCGCATCCCGAAGTGGACGACATCGGCCTGATCGGCATCACCTCGCTGGTGCTGTCGCTGCTGGCTACCATTTACCCAAGCTGGCGGGCTTCCCGCCTGCAACCTGCAGAGGTGCTGCGTCATGACTAAGCCGGATACTCTTTCCATGCAGCAGGGGGCCTATGCCCTGGAATCGCGCGATGTGGTCAAGTACTATGAAGATGCCGACGCGCGGCTGGATATTCTGAAAGGCGTATCGCTGCAGGTTTCTGCAGGCGAAATGGTCGCCATTATCGGCGCCTCGGGTTCCGGCAAAAGCACCTTGCTGCATATGCTGGGTCTGCTGGACAAGCCGACTTCCGGGCAAATTCTGATCAACGGGCAGCAGACGCATGCGCTGTCCGAAAAGGCGATCAGTCGCATTCGCAACGAGAGTCTGGGTTTTGTCTATCAGTTCCATCATCTGCTCAATGAGTTCAACGCACTGGATAATGTGGCCATGCCATTGATTGTGCGGCGGATGGATCGCAAGCAGGCGCGGTCGCAGGCCGAGGCTGTGCTGGAGCGTGTAGGCCTGAAAGCACGGATCCATCATACGCCAGGCCAACTGTCCGGGGGGGAGCGCCAACGCGTGGCATTGGCCCGGGCGCTGGTGACGCGACCGGTATGCGTGCTGGCCGATGAACCTACCGGGAACCTGGATCGTGATACGGCTGCCAGCATGTTTGCTTTGCTTAAACAAATGAACGCGGAATTTAAGACGGCGTTTGTCATTGTGACCCACGATGCGAAACTGGCGTCGCTGGCGGACCGGCAATTGTTGATGGAAAGGGGCGTCTTGCAGGCGGCATAGGCGCCGACAACACGCGGCTACCCCCGGCAACGCGAAGGAGAGATCATGTTCGTAGATACACATTGTCATCTCGACGCAGCCGAGTTCGACGATGATCGCAATGCGGTTATTGCACGAGCTGAACACGCGGCAGTCCGGCGGATCGTCATTCCAGCCATCGGGCGCAGCAATTTTTCCACGGTTCGGCGCCTGGCTCATTCTTTTGCCGGTGGCTACTATGCGCTTGGCATTCACCCGTTATTCGTTGCAGGTGCGGCCGAGGGTGATCTGGATATCCTTGCGCAGGAAGTCGAGCGCGCTCTGGCGGATCCGCGATTTGTCGCCATCGGCGAAATCGGCCTGGATTTTTTCGTGAAGGAGATGATCCAGGGGCCGCTGCGCGAACGCCAGGAATTTTTCTATCAGCAACAACTCAAACTGGCACGGGAGTATGATCTGCCTGTGCTGCTGCACGTGCGTCGCTCGCAGGACATTATTTTGAAGTACCTGCGTCGCTACCCGGGGGTTTGCGGTATCGCCCATGCTTTCAATGGCAGCGACCAGCAGGCAGATCATTTTGTCAGCTTGGGATTTGCCCTGGGTTTTGGCGGGGCAATGACATTTACCCGTGCGCATCAGATTCGTCGACTGGCCAGCCGTCTGCCCTTGTCGAATATCGTGCTGGAAACCGATGCGCCCGATATTCCTCCTGCCTGGCTGCAAGAGGATCATCCCCGCAACACACCGGAACAAATTCCGGCTATTGCCCGG
>DATGQC010000220.1:0-3117 GCA_035304425.1 Advenella sp. | reverse complement strand
CGGGTTTCATCGCTTACATTACTCAGTTCGATTTCAAGACGCATGCGCGCCAGGGGCGTGCGCAGATCATGGGAAATGCCGGCCAGCATCAATTCGCGATCGGCTTCGGTCTGCCGGATATCGCGCGCCATGCGGTTAAAGGCGTTATTGAGTTCACGGATTTCCAGTGGGCCCTGGTCGTCGGGCAGGGGGGCCGGATTCTCGCCGCGCGCTACCTGCTGGGCCGCCTTGGCCAGACGCGATAGCGGCGTATTGACAAACCGGACGCTGATCGCCGCTCCGATCAGCGCCAGCAACAGGGCGATCACGCCCCAGCCGATCCATTCGCGCATCTGGGGCAGATTATCTGTGGAAGATTTGAGTAGCAGCCAGTACAGTTCGTCGCCCACATTGAAACTGATCCAGATGCCTGGTTCCCCATTCATGCTGGATGCAATCTTGGTCACCGTCTGGGTATCGGAGCGTTGGATCTTGTCCGCGAAAATGCGCCAGAATGTGGTGTCGGGCAGCGGCTGCAATACATCGTCCAGTTGCCGGGGAAAGACCTGGATATCCCCGGTCGTGGCCAGGTCGATCACCAGCGCGTTGCGATCATTGGGTGGAACGTAAGCAAGCGATTTGCGGGTGATTTTGAGCGCCGTAATGCCGCGCTCGGCCATTTGCGAGGCGCGCGGCTCTTCCTGCATATTGAAAAAGACGATCAGCCAGCACGTCAGACTGACGGCCAGCAATGCCGCCAGCAGGAAAAAAGACCGGCTGAACAAGCTCAGCCGGATTTTTGAAGCGAAATTCTGCAGTTGCGGAAACTGGACCGGAGCAGCGGCCATGGCGGCGCCGTCTTTTAGTTACCGCCGTCCGGAACGAAGACGTAACCCAACCCCCAAACGGTCTGAATAAATACCGGTTTGGCCGGATTCGGTTCAATCAGCTTGCGCAGGCGGGAAATCTGGACGTCAAGACTACGATCGAAGGCTTCATATTCGCGGCCACGGGCCAGCTCCATCAACTTGTCGCGTGATAGCGGCACCTTGGGGTGCCGGGCAAAGACCTTGAGCACCGAGAATTCGCCCGTGGTGATGGCAACCACTTCTTCGCCGCGGGACAACGTGCGTGTAGACAAATTCAGCGTGTAGGGGCCAAATGCGATCGATTCGTTTTCCTGGCTTGGCGCACCCGGATGCTCTTCGGAGCCGCGACGACGCAAAATAGCATTGACCCGCGCCAGCAGTTCACGGGGATTGAACGGTTTGGACAGATAATCGTCGGCGCCCATCTCCAGGCCCAGGATGCGGTCGATTTCTTCGGCCTTGGCAGTGAGCATGATGATCGGGGTGTTGTCGTTGGCGCCGCGCAGCCGGCGGCAGATGGACAGGCCATCCTCTCCGGGCAGCATCAGATCCAATACCAGCAGGTCGAAATGTTCGCGCTGCCACAGCTTGGTCATTTCCTTCCCGTCTTCGGCTACGAACACATTGAACCCCTGTTCCGTCAGGTAACGGCGCAGCAGGTCGCGAAGGCGAGGATCATCATCGACTACCAGAATTTTGCGTGGAGGTGTTGACGAGGCAGTTTGTGGTGTATTCATACTAATTGGTTAAGAGCTTCCGAGAGAAGTGACAGGACTATTTGAGCACATGTTACAGTTTCTGCTGTCTCACATGGCTGAATTTTCACCATCAGTTACACTAAAAATATTTCTCTGCGCTTGTGTCGATGGTGTGATGCAAACAGATACATTTTGTTTCAAATTGAAAACTACAAGACGCAACGCCCGGAGGTTTATATTCGCGCAAAGACGGACGGGAAGTCCCGGCAGGCTTGCTCTGCATTTTAGCGCAAATCGCTCCGGGTAAAACCGCCTTCCTGTTTATAATTGCGGGATCATTTGCCTGAACCGTCGCTCAACCGGCGTCGGTTGCACCTAAGGCAGTCGGCCGCCGGGGGCTTGATCCTGGCGGCTATTAACATTTTTTCTGAATAAGCGCAGTTTATGAATGTCAATCTGATTTCTCTGGAAAGCTCGGCCACCTGTTCGTCGGTGGCGCTGCTGCGGTACGAGGCTGGCCAGTTCCAGACGACCGAACAGGTCAGCAATCAGGTCAACGGCCATGCCGAACAATTGTTGCCGATGCTTGATCAACTGCTCAATTCGGCGGCGCTTGACCGGACTGATATCAGCGGCATCGTCTTTGGTCAGGGGCCGGGCGGGTTTACCGGGCTGCGTATTGCTGCGGGTATGGCGCAAGGGTTGGGGCTGGGGCTGGATATCCCGGTGTTTCCGGTATCGTCGCTGCTTGCTGTCGCCGAGGCCGTCAGACCGGTCGCACCCACAACGCTGATTGTCAGTCTGCTGGATGCCCGTATGCAGGAAGTTTTTCTGGCCTGTTTCAAAGAGGCCGGCGATGCTGAGCTGGTTCAGGTGCAGGCGCCTTGTCTGATTGCTGCAGATCAGGTTCCGCTTTGGTTAAATGGACTCCAGCCGGCAGGAAGTGCGCTTGCGGGTGGCATACGTGACGCCGTGTCAGTCCGGCAAGCGCCGCCGGCAGAGCGGCCGACCGAAGCCGACAGCCAGGCGTCGATTCTATTGGTGGGGTCGGGCGTGCGGGTATGTCCGGAGGTGGCGCATCTGGCCGGTGTCAAACGGGTTCCCGATGCCGAACCGCGTGCTGCGATCATGGCCCGTATCGGTCTGCGCGCCTGGCTCGCGGGCCGATTTATCGCGGCCGACCAGGCTGCGCCGCTATATGTGCGTGATAAAGTCGCCTTTACGATCAAGGAACGGGATCAGGGGCAGGGGGGCAATCCGCGCGCCGTTCCGCTCTCGTCCGAGCAGGCCATGCCTGGCAGTGACGCTACAGTATCGCCGGAGAGCCGGGCGCGCACGCAGGCGATCGCGTCACTGCAGCAGACGCATACGATCCGCCGCATGACGCAGCAGGATATTGACGCTGTCGTGCATATCGAACGTCGCGTGCAGTCTCATCCCTGGACCGAGGGCAATTTTCTGGACGCGCTGAAAGCCGGTTACGAAGCCTGGGTGGTGTGCGATCGTGACGAAGTGGTGGCGTTTTCATTGCAATTGATGGCGCCCGATGTGGCTCATCTGCTGCTCATTGG
>DATGQC010000219.1:0-7070 GCA_035304425.1 Advenella sp. | reverse complement strand
GGACACGGGCCGTACCATCACCGCCATTCGGGAAGCGGCGCAGCGCAATGGCATTGCGGTGATAGCCACGATCTACGAAAAGCAAGAGGCGGGATTGTATTTCGATACGGCCATGCACATTGATCGCACCGGCGCCATCGTATTCAAGTACCGCAAAGTACATCCGGCAGCCGTCCTGAGCCTGGAGAAAATCTATTTCCGGTATGGCACGCGTTTCGACACCTATTCGTTCGACGATTGGCGCGTGGGCATCGGCATATGCTACGACATGGGCTTTCCGGAAACCGCGCGTTGCCTGGCGGCCAATGGAGCTGAGTTACTGATTGCACCGTATGCCACGACACGCGTGAACATGTTCCAGGAAGTGCTCAGGACGCGTGCCTTTGAAAATGGCTGCTATTTGGTCGCCGCCAATAAAGTGGGTCGCGAAGGGGGCTGGACGTTCGGCGGAAACAGCCTTATCGCAGCGCCTGATGGCGCCATACTGCAATCGGCGGATGGACAGTCGGAGGCGCTGCTGGTTGCGGACATCGATCGAGCCCAGGTGGATGAGGCGCGCATCGCCTATCCCAGTCGTCGGGACCGGCGCCCCGATCTTTACCGGCCGCTCGTGAAAGAAGCTGACGCCGGCCTTTAAATGCAGGCAGATCAGGCCTTGCAACCAATAAAGAGATCGCAAGATCGTTACCACCATGGAGAAATACCGTGAGATATGCAAACGAATCACATAAAGCCGGCAGGGCGCGGCGCGCAGGCACAAAATGGGCCGCGGCCGCCATGGCCGTCGCAGGAACCTGCTTTGCGTTTTCAGCGCATTCGGCAGACGATTGGCCGACCCGTCCGATACAAATTATCGTGCCCTTCGGGCCAGGAGGAACAACAGACCTGCTGGCCCGACTGGTGGCGGAAGGGCTCTCCAAGAGCCTGAAGCAGAGCGTCGTGGTGGAAAACAAACCCGGCGCCGGCGGCAATATCGGTGCGGCGGCTGTGGCGCACGCCAAACCCGATGGCTATACCTTGCTGATGGGAACGCCGGGGCCGTTGGCGATCAACCCCAACATTTACCCGGATATGAGCTTTAAGCCCGCGACGGACTTCGCGGCGGTGTCCTATGTGGCTGACGTTCCCAATGTCATTCTGACCAACCCGGCAACAGGCATCAAGAATATCGATGAGTTGCTTGCGGCTGCCAAGGCTCGGCCCGGTAAGTTGAACTGGGGATCGCCCGGTGTGGGCAGCACCGGGCATATTCAGCTGGAGCTGCTCAAGCAGTTGTCCGGTGTAGACATCACACACGTCCCCTACAAGGGCGCAAGTCAGGCCAAGGCCGATTTGCTTGCCGGGCATATCCAGCTCTCGGGCGACAATGTGCCGACTGCGCTTGAACAGATCCGGTCAGGGAAGCTGGTTGCGCTGGGCGTGGCGAGCGAGAATGAACTACCCGTATTGCCCGGCGTTGCGCCAGTCGGAAAATCGGTGCCGGGATACGTATTGCCGTCATGGTTTGTCATCGTGGCGCCGGCTGCGACGCCCAAGCCTGTGATTGATCGGCTTAGTGCCGCCATCGACGCGTATGTGAAAGAGCCTGCGGTGCTCGAACAGTTTCAGAAACTGGGCGCGACCCCGGTAGGCGGTCCGCCGCAGCGGCTGGCAAAGCAATTGGCATCGGAGCAGACGCGCTATCGTGATGTCATGGCCAAGATGAAGGAGACGAAATAATGGCGGCAGAATTTTCCGCGAGCAATGCCAGGCGCAAGCGTCTTGCGGTCGCACGGTTCTGGTACGAAGGCAACGCGTTCGGTCCCGTCCCTGTGAGAATGGAGCAGTTCGAGCAGTATGAGTGGCAGACGGGCCCGGACGTGTTGCGTCAATCAGCGGGGACGGCGACCGAGATGGGCGCCGTGGCCGCGTTCGCGGCGCAGCACCCCGATTGGGAGGTGGTGGTCCTGCGCTGCGCCGCCGCCTTGCCCGCAGGCCCCATCGAGGAATCCGTATTCGATCAATATGTATCGGAAGTCAAAGATGGGCTATTGCTTGGCTTGACCCAGGGCGGATGGGATGCCGTGTACCTGTCGCTTCATGGCGCGGCAATCACGACGGACAGGGAAACGCCGGAGCTGGACTTTGTCCGTATGGTGCGCAGCATACTGCCCGACGTGCCGTTGGGCGCCAGCTTCGACCTGCACGGCAATATGCCGCCCGAATGGGCGGATGTGCTGGACTTCGCATCCGTTTACCGAACGCATCCGCATATTGATATGGCGGCGACGGCCGATCGGGTGCTTAACGGGCTTGTGGCGTGGGTGACCCAGGGCCTGCGCACGCGGCTGGCGCTGCGTAACGACCATATCGTCCTGCCCAGTATCAATATGCGCACTCAGGCCGGGCCAATGCATGAGCTGGAGCAGATGGCCCGCGATGTGACGGTAGCGCCGGTGATGGAAGTGTGCGTCTTTGGGGGATTTCCTTATTCCGATACGGCGGCCACCGGCGCTTCTGTGTTAGCGATCAGTGATGCGCGCCTGGACCCGGAGGGCAGCGCGGCCATTGCGGCGGCAGAGCAGGTCCTGGCCCATGCCGGTTCGCTGGCCGATCAGTTTCGAATCGAACTGCCGTCTCCTGCGCAGGCCGTTGCTGCCGCATTGGCGTCCTCAAAGCCCGGTCTGATTGCCGTTACGGACTCGGGCGATAATCCGCTGTCGGGCGGCGGTGGCGATACGCCGGCATTGTTTCGTGCATTAATAGATGCGCAGCCCGGTGTGTCCTGTCTGTTTGCCAGCTTTGTCGACCCTGAGATTGTACGCCATGCAGCCGAAGCAGGCCGTGGGGCGGTATTCGATGTTCGCCTGGGCGGCCGCCACGGGGCGCATTTCGGAGAGGGTGTGGATGTGCAAGTTCAGGTAGACGGGTTGACGGATGGCGTCTTTCGCAACGCCGGCCCCATGCATACAGGGGTGGAGCGCCATTGCGGTCACACTGCCGTTCTGCGTCTGGCGCAGTTGCCCGACGTTCGCGTGATTGTCACCGAACGTGTCGTGGCTGCGGACGATCCATCCTTTTACGCCTTGCATGGCATCGACCTGAACCAACTGCGCCTGCTGTGCGTGAAGGCAAAAAATCACTTCCGTGCCGCGTTCGCGGAGCGTTGCGCCCAGATTATTGATTGCGACGCGCCTGGACCGGCGTGCCAGGATTTGTCGGCGCTCCCGTTTCGTCATGCTCATATCGCGGCAGGGTACTGATCGCGGGGGCTCGTCAACATAGACGGCGACAAGTGGTATTGCTTGCACTGGTATCGGCAAGAAAAGACAACGCCGGCAGCCGCCTTGAAATGACGGCAAAACCGGCTGCGTTGTCGCGATATCTTCTGTAAGAATCTGCTGGACCAGGGCGGCAGGGGGCGTTCTTTAATCCTGCACCTGTCCGGTCGGCCGCAACCGCTTTTTGCGTCGCTGCTGCACCATCAGGGCCTGTAGCGTCTTCATCACGCTGACGGTTGCGGACGTTTGGCCACAACCGGCGGCCAAATTCGTGGTTTCCAGCGGGTCTTCGCTCAGGTTATACAGCTCGAACTCGGCCGGGCCGCCTTCCGGTTGCAGGGTAATGCTTTGGTCGGGGTTGCTGGCGCCGCCCCAGAATTTCGGGTTGCTGTAGTAGCGCGAATATTTCCAGATCTGTTTTTCGCCGTTGTCGTCGGATAAGCGCGTGATAACGGTTTCCACATGGCTGGGCTCGGCGATGGGGGAATACGGGTGGTCGCGCGGGTTGACGTCGGTCAGACCTTCGCTTACCTCGTCATCAGTCATGAAATACAACGCCTCGTCGCTATAGCCGCCGGTGCCGCTGTTGCGAATCAGCTCGGACAAGTCTGCGCCCACCAGCGGATGCACTTCGGAATGACTGGGTTTGAGTTCGTTGGCAGCCTCTTCCTGGTTGATGCCGGCCAGACCCATGAGCGTGGGAAGAATATCTACATGGCTGCTGAGCGCATGGCTATGTTGCTGGCCGTTGAACAGCGCAGGACTGGATATGATGAATGGAATATGCAAGGACTCTTCGTAGGCGTTATACCATTTCTGATGCATGCCACCGTGCGCGCCCAGCATATCGCCGTGATCGGATGTATAAATGACGACTGTGTTCTGGAAGAACCGGCTGTTGCGCAGTCTTAGGTACACCTTGAGGATTTCCTGATCGACCACGTACTGCAGGTAGTAATACATCTGGAAGTATTGCGGGATGGTCGGATTGCGAAAGAACATCTCGCCGTATTTCTCTGCATAATCCTTCTGCGCCCTGGGTTTAGTGGACAAGTCCTCGCAGCGGGTGGGCGGCAACGGCAGGTTCAGGTTCTTGATGAAATCCGGGAAATCATAGTTGTAATCAAAGCCCAGCAGCCATGGCGTGCCGAAGAAGACAATGTCATGCGGGTTGGTGAACGAGGCTACCGTGAGCCAGGGCTGGTCGCTGCCATCATTTTCCAGTGTGTCCAGCAAATCGATAATCTGATTGGCAAAACCGGGGTCGCGGTTGACGCCCGCGTTGGCTTTGGCTGAGCCATGCGGGTCAGGCCCGATCCAGCCGTCGAAACCATATTCATTCAACTTATTCGCTGATTTATACAGCTGCTCGGCGCGCGGTATGGGTGTGCCGTCGTCTTGGGTGCTCATCATGACGTTCACACTGCCTGGCAGAATAATGTCCGGGTGTGACAGATGCCATTTGCCACGGTAAAAAGTGCGGTAACCGCCGGCGCGAAAATAGTCTCCCATGGTGGGCACGGTGTTGGGGTCCAGGTAGAGCATACTTGGGTCGTACCACTCCTTGGCCATGCCTGACGTTTGGGTGACGCCGTGCAGGGAAGGGTACTGGCCGGTGTAAATACTGGTGCGGCTGGGGCTACAGGCGGTGCTGGCGGTGTAATGCCGGTGCAGTTCCAGGCTGTTTTCGCGCAGCGCGTTCATGCCCTGCAGATAGTTCTGGCGAAATTGCCCGATACTTTCATCCTCATATACCGGTGGGTATCGCTCTTCGTCTGTGGTGATAATCAAGAAATTGAATTTCCCGTTGTTCGCTGCCATGACCGGATCTCCTCAGTGTGCTGGTGGGTGACAGGGGGTATAGACGTGATGGTTGCGTGGCGTTTGCCTGGATAAAGCGGCGTATTCAGGGTATTGAGGACGTTCGGGATATTGAACGAACCTGTTTTTCATGGCGAGGACTGTGGGCGTGTGCCCTGTAACCAGCCGGATGCTGTTACGGTGGCCGTTGCAGTTGTCGTAGTTGTCGCAGAGGTCGTTGCTGTCACAGTCACAGGGATGAATGTCGCTATGGTCGCGGTAGACGGCTGCCTGTCTGCCCTGAGTCGCGTCATGTGGCGGGGAAACATGCGTACGGCGGGGGTGTATGGATATGTAGCGCGCCGCACCAGGATCCGGAAGTAGATCTCTGCGAAGGCGCTGACGGTCACTCGCCGTGCAGCGCGTGCAGGCTGGCCTGATGTACTGCAGTTTGGTATCGGTCAGCATGGTTTCTGTACGTCCCCACTTTGAGTACCATGCACACCGGACCTGCAGATATAGACGATACCATCGGCGACCTTAGCGCCGCAGCATGGTAAGGAAGGCCCTGGCATGGAAAGAGCCGATGGCGTCTATTATGCCATATGTAATTTTGTTTTGCGACGCGAAAAAAATTGCAACTGTCATTGCGGGTCGGGTTGTTGGCGGGCGCCTGTCCCGTGAGCGGATCTCGCAATCAGTCGTTGGCGTCATCAGGGGATGGGTACGACATCCGTCTATCTGTCTTGTGTCGGATTACACGCCATGACAGCGGACCGGTAGCGGCGTCATAAAATCGTAATTAATTCAAAATTCAAAAAGTGTGTAACATAATGCATCGAATGAAATCATAGACTTCAAGTATCTGAATATTTTTGCTGTAAACCCCGTCTGCTCTTGCTTTGGGTTTTTTTCTCTGTCCCTTCATTGTGCGCCAGTAAAACTGCATGATTATTTCAAATGAAATAAAAAATACAATTGCTTACCTGCTCGCGATGTACAAAAGGCGGGTCAGTAACATAAAGTAATCCCGGGTGTATTAAGAAACACCTGCTAACCAATTAATACCTACTAACCTATTGGAGAATACGATGGATCTGATTTCTGGACTTCTTGATTCAATTTTCAGCATTTTAGACGGGCTCCCGATTATTGGGGATCTTATAGGCAGTGGTGATATTTTCTTGTAAGACGTTGTAGATCGTTTTGGTCGACCATGCATTATTTATGATCGACCAAAGTTGGATTTTTCTTCGGATATGATTCCGAACCGGGATGGCCGGCATGAGCTGCAGTGGGTTGCCCGCACGCTTGGGATTCTCCGGCATGCTCACCTGATATAAGCCGCGCAACCTGACTGCCTGGGCTTGCCCAATAATGCATTCATATTGCCTGTGGGCACCGTCAAGCGGGAAAACACGCGTCCGGCCTCAAGCGCGTGGATCTATAAATAGAGCGGGAATACCCTTTTTCTGAAAATTGGAAATGTATCGCAGTACAGGCCAGGAATGAGATCGCATTCGCTTTGCTGACGATAAGCCTGACCCAGAAGAATTAAATTTTCTTTAAAAGAGACCACCTGCATTTGAAGGGCGTTAGTGTAGGACTGCCCGCCCGCGCGCCTATGCTCGACGCCTTTTTTGTAATAAATATTGACGTCAATAGCATGAGGTTAGCGCTTTGAGTCGCTCAGGACCATTGCGCAGCATATCCTTCAAGCGCGTTGGGCCACGCCGGGATCCAGCCGCTGGCACGCAGCCGCGCATTTGATAATCGCTTTCCGTCGGGCGCGCGCAGCTGCCGGGCAGGCGAGGGGGCATCCAGCATCTGCGCCAGCGCGTCGTAAAGCTGCGCTGTGGGCATGGGGTTATCGTCCGTTCCTATATATAGTGGCTGGGGGTTGGATAACGTAAGCAAGTGCGCACAGGCCCGCGCCGCATCGTCAATATGAATCCGGTTCGCCCAATGGCCCGGCCCGTCTGGTGCGGTGATCGCGCCAGCCTGTATACC
>DATGQC010000218.1:0-4655 GCA_035304425.1 Advenella sp. | reverse complement strand
TTCTTCGTGCAGATGCGTTCGGACAGTCGGGTCGTGCAAAACCGCTACAAGGACTGGTCCCGTCATTTATTGTGGCAGCAACTGACGGCGGTCAGGAATCAGCAGGTTTATCTGGTCGACAATGTGTACTGGAGCCTGGCTGGCGGCATTTTAAGCGCCAATTTGATGCTTGATGAGCTGGAACAGCTCCTTGACTCACCCGCAGGTCTGTCAAGATGACCACACTGCATACACACCCGAGGGCGCTGGCCACGCTGGCAATCGGCTTCGCTGCTTTGGTCGTGCTGGCCACGCTTAGTCTGTCTGTAGGCAAAACCTATATTGCGCCGGGCGATGTGCTGGGCGCCCTGTTTCACCCCGACCCGCTGGATATCAATCATATCCTGGTGAACACCACCAGACTGTCCCGCATGATCGTTGCGATTGCCGTGGGGGCCAGCCTTGCGGTGGCCGGCGGACTGATGCAGGCCGTAACCCGCAACCCGCTGGCCTCTCCCGGCCTGTTCGGCATCAATGCCGGCGCGGTTTTTTCCATTGTCCTGCTGGCTCCGCTGGTCGGATCGACTTCACTGACCGAGTTCATGCTGCTGGCCTTTGTCGGCGCTGCGATTGCCGGCACGCTGGTCTATTGCATCGGCATGCTGGGCAGCCGCAGTCCCTTTCGTATTGTACTGGCAGGAGCCGCCGTTACTGCGCTGTTTGCGTCGTTCACCCAGGCGCTGCTGGTGATCAGCCAGGAAGGGCTGGACAGCATTCTGTTCTGGATGGCCGGCTCGGTTGCCGGACGTGAAATGGCGGCGGTCCTGCATCTGTATCCTTATCTGCTGATCGGTTTTGCCGCCAGTTTCCTGCTGGCCAGACATATCAATATTCTGGTCACCGGCGACGAGATCGCGCGCGGCCTTGGACAAAACACATTCGTCATTCGCTCGCTCTTGAGCATCATTATCATCCTGCTGGCGGGCGCAGCGGTGTCGCTGGCCGGCAATATCGGCTTTATCGGACTCATCGTCCCGCACATCGTGCGCCGTCTTCTGCCCGGCGATTTTCGCTGGCTGCTGCCCGGATACGCGGTTTTCGGGGCGTTGCTGCTATTGCTTGCTGACGTGCTGGCGCGTGTCGTGCTGATTCCCCAGGAAGTGCCGATCGGCGTCGTCACCGCATTGCTTGGTGCGCCGTTTTTTATCCATATGGCCCGAAAGGGGATGCGCAATGGATAAACGGCTGGTCTTGCGCAACAATTGGTACTCACGCCAAATCGACACACACGCCTGCACAGTGATTATCCTGTTGCTGCTGGTGACGCTGGCGGTCGCAATACTGTCGCTCGCCTCCGGCAAATACATGCTATCGCTGGCCGAAGTCGCGAGCGCCTTACGCAGCCACACGATTGCCGATAATGCTTTTATCGTCTCCATCTTGCGCGCGCCCAGAATGCTGATGGCGCTACTGGCAGGCGGCGCGCTGGCGGTCTCCGGCCTGCTATTGCAAACTATTATCCGCAACCCGCTGGCCTCGCCCGATATTATCGGCGTAACCAGCGGCGCATCGGCAACCGCGGTATTTTTCCTGTCGTTCATGACGTCCTGGTTCAGCGTGCAATGGCTGCCGCTGGCAGCGATGGTCGGCGGTTTTGCAGGCGCTGCGCTGGTCTACCTGCTGGCCTGGAAAAGCGGTATTTCGCCCACCCGGCTGATCCTGGTGGGCGTGGGCATCTCGGCGGTAATGGTCGCCTGCACGACCATGTTGCTGGTGTTCAGCCCGCTCTCGTCAACCCTGAGCGCCTATGTGTGGCTCACCGGTAGCGTCTATGGCGCGCGCTGGCATGACGTGACGACCCTGTGCCTGTGGCTGGCGCCGGCTGCCGTGCTGTTGGCTGCGCTGGCCAGAACGCTGGCGGTCAATGAACTGGATGACGCGCTGATTATCGGCCTTGGCGTTTCCATGGAACGGACGCGGCTGGTCCTGCTGGCATTAAGCGTTTATTTGGCGGCTGCGGCTATTGCCTATACCGGCGCCCTGGCCTTTGTCGGCCTGGTGGCACCGCACATTGCCCGACGGATGGGCGTCAAATCAGGCCCGGGCCTGATTGTCGTGACCATGCTGGTCGGCGCCAATATGGTTATGCTTGCCGACCTGGTCGGCCGCACGCAATTTCTGCCGCTGGATCTGCCCGCCGGCATTTTCGTATCTGCCATTGGAGCGCCGTTCTTTATTTATTTGCTGTTGCGCTCCCGTGCCTAGCACGAATGTCATTTTTTTAAAGATCACTCCGAATGGATCCTATAGAAAGCCAAGACCTTACGCTAAAGTACGATACCCGGATCGTTATCGACGGGCTGAATCTGGCCATTCCCAGGGCACGGATTACAGTCCTGGTGGGCAGCAACGGCTGCGGCAAAAGCACCCTGCTCAAATCGTTTGCCCGGCTGATCCGACCGTCGCAGGGGTCGGTCCTGCTCAACGGCAAAGATATCCATCGCCGCTCCACGGCATCAGTCGCACGCGAACTGGCTATTTTGCCGCAGAGCCCTGCGGCGCCAGAAGGCCTGTCCGTCTATCAATTGGTGCGCCTGGGACGATACCCTCACCAGACCTGGCTGCAGCAATGGTCAAGGGAAGACGAGGCGATCGTAACGCAGGCGCTGGCACAAACGGAACTGACCGAGTTTCAGGACAGGCCGGTGGACGCGCTGTCCGGCGGACAACGCCAGCGCGCCTGGATCGCAATGACGCTGGCGCAAAATACCGACACCATGTTGCTGGACGAACCCACGACCTATCTGGACCTGGCGCACCAGATCGAAGTCCTGGATCTGTTGTATGCGTTGAATGCGACCAGAAAGACAACCATTGTCATGGTGCTGCACGATCTGAATCTGGCCTGCCGTTACGCTCATAATATGGTCGCCATTGCCGACCGGCGGGTCTACGCCCAAGGCGATCCGGCACAGGTGCTTAATGCAACCATGGTGCAGGATGTATTTCATCTGCAAAGCAAAATTGTAAAAGACCCGCTTTACGGCACGCCCATGTGCATCCCTATTGGCAAAGGAGTCCAGCGTGCAGGCAGCATCGCTTCCTAAGAGCGCCGGCTTCGAGGCGAACCAATGGCAGGTGTTGACCACCAGGTTCATGCTGATTGATGCGAGCGAACGCCATCCCGCCTATTCCGCACCAATGGCGGATCTGCTGGACCCGGCGCGCTGCACCATGCTGTTGCGTGACATCGGCCCCATCATCGGATCGCCCACGCTTAAAGTAACGGCGTCCCTGCTTGGCAAACGAATCGCTTTCCTGAGCACTGCCGCAGCGTTGTATGCAATGACCGTCTTTGACAAGGGGCTTGACCTGTCATTGCGCAACACGGTTCTTGAATACCAGCACGATGGCAAATGGCAATCACGCATGCCATTGATCGATCTGACTGTCACCCGCCCGCACCCCGGCGAGCGCCGGCAATGGCGCGAACAAATTGTGCGGCAGCTGTTTGCTGAGAATCTGGCCCTGGTGTGGACGGCATTGAGCGCGAGCTCGGGCGTGTCGCCCAAAATTCTGTGGGAAAACCTGGCCGTGCGCATTTATTCGCAATACGAACGCCATATGATCGCCAGCGCAGGGCCCGACAAGCTTGCCCGCATCCAGGAAGATTTTGACTATTTGCTGCATGCGCCGGCCTCGGTGTTCGGCGTAAAGGACAACCCGCTGGCCCAGTATCATTTTGCGCATACGCGGTGTGATGGCAAACTGGTCAGGGTCCGCAAGACTTGCTGCTTTTACCTTCGGGCCACCACGCCGCCAGCGTATTGCTCGGTGTGTCCCCTGACCTGTAAAAGGAAAGCGAAAAGCTGAGCCCGCGCGCCAGGCCGGTCACCGCAGATGGCCCGCCTTGTTCCGATTTCAATCGCAAGTAGCGGATTGCCGGATCACAACGCACTGCCTACACTGTATTTATTACCGGCACTTTCCGCAGAATATCTCGTATGTCATTGAACTGCCGGACGAATCGCACCCTTGCGCAAACCACCGACTCATGCTGGCGCCAGCGCCCTCTCCTGGTCCTGCGTCATCGGTCATAACCCCACGTACAGGACAGGCGATTGTTGCGCCCCCGCTGGGGCACAGACAACAGACCAGGACGGCACAGACAAAGATGAGCCGAACCAGGGCAATATGGATAAAGGCAATGCAATGAATGAACCCCAGGCAAACTATGCCGCCACAATCAACAATGCAGACTGGCACGCGCTCGAACGCTCGCTCGATCATGACGGCAATGCAATCATGCCGGGCCTGCTCACCGCAGCCCAATGTGAAGCGCTGGCTGCAGGCTATAGCCGGGAGCAAGACTATCGCAGCCGCGTCGTCATGGCCCGTCATGGATTTGGTCGCGGAGAATATAAGTACTTCGCCTATCCTCTGCCAGCACTGCTGGATCAGCTACGGCATCTGCTCTATCCGCATCTGGCGCCCATCGCCAATCGCTGGAGCCACCTGCTGAATCTGAATGTACATTATCCACCAGCGCTGAATGCGTTCCTGGAGCAATGCCAGGCTGCCGGGCAGACCCGCCCCACCCCATTGATACTGCAGTACGGCCCCGGCGACTATAACTGTCTGCACCAGGATCTATATGGCGAGCATGTGTTCCCTTT
>DATGQC010000217.1:0-10039 GCA_035304425.1 Advenella sp. | reverse complement strand
TATGTGCACATTGCTGATGCGGTAGAAAAAGTGATCCCAGAGGTTGTCGGCAAGCCTCTTATGCTCAATGTAACTGCAGCCATTCCAGCCGTACTGCTGGGCGTAGGTTTTCCCATGACTGCCTTGCGAGGCGTGCCGATTCTTGCTCGTACTGCGGGTCTTATCGGCCATCTGACAGAGGAGTTCCAGAAACCTATCGGTTTTGCCTTGTCGTATCAGGCGACACGCAATTATGTTTACGATGGTCAATTGCCCGACGGCTTTACCCCTGATCACGCCTAGCATACCCTGATGGAGTTTTATCATGATCAAAGTACTTAACGGCATCCGTGTCCTGGAGCAGGGCACTTTTATTACCGGTCCCGCAGCGGGCATGCTCTTGGGAGACCTGGGAGCGGATGTGATCAAGATTGAGCAGCCAGGCTCGGGCGATCCCTTTCGGGCCTTTAAAGGCGGCTTGTACAGCCCGCACTTTCAGACATACAACCGCAATAAGCGCAGTGTCACACTCAATACCAAGGACGCCGCCGACCTGGCGACATTTGATGAGTTAGTCAGTACGGCAGATGTATATATCCAGAACTTTCGTCCGGGTGCGGCCGAGCGGTTGAATGTGGGTGAAGCGCGCCTGCGTAAAATCAATCCGGGGCTGATCTACTGCTCAATCAGTGGTTTCGGGCCAACCGGCCCGGCAGCGGGCCGGCCGGCTTATGATTCGGTGGCCCAGGCGGCAAGCGGCTTTCTGGGACTGCTGATCAATCCGGAAAATCCCCGTGTTGTGGGGCCGGCGCTGGCCGATTCGATTACGGGTTTCTACGCCGCATACGGCATTCTGGGCGCCCTGCATGAGCGCCATAGTACGGGCGTGGGTCGCAAGGTGGAGGTGTCCATGCTGGAAGCCATGAGCCATTTCAACCTGGATGCGTTTACGCATTATTATTCTGCGGGTGAAATCATGGGGCCGTACAGTCGTCCGAGCGTTTCCCAGTCTTATGTGTTGAAATGCGCCGACCAGAAATGGATCGCCCTGCATATGTCCTCGCCCGAGAAATTCTGGCAAGGCCTGGCAAAAGCGATAGAACAACCCCTGCTATTTGACGATCCGCGCTTTTCCGACCGTAACGGACGTATCCGCAATCAGGAGGCATTGATCCAGATTCTGGGTGGTATCTTCGAGAAGCACTCACGCGACGAATGGTGCCGACGCCTGGAGTCAGAAGATGTGCCGCATGCGCCCATGTACGATACCAGCGAGGCCCTGGATGATCCTCAGGCCCGGCATCTGCAAATCCTGGTTTCTGCCAGACACAAGACCATGGGCGATTTTCATACTGTGCGTCCGCCGGTTTCGTTTGATGGGCAAAGAAGTATAGACGTTATACCGCCACCGGTGCTGGGCGAGCACAATGAAGAGGTGCTGAACGCGTTAACTACAGCCCCGACAACGCCTCGTTGATCACTGCAAGTCCGGCAGGACTGTAATCCAGCGTCAGTGCCTGCTGGCGTCCTGCCTCATCCATCTTGAGCAATGATTTCTGAATGATGCCCACGATCTTTTCGTCATTTTCCTGCCGGAATGATTCGAACTGGTATTGCAGAAAGACCAGGCACAGGGCGTTTTCCATGACCTGCACATCGGCGTCTTGCTTGATGCCGCGTTTCAGGATAATCGCCGTTACGCGCTCGATCGTCTGGTCATCGTACTGCAGATCGCCAAGTATGCCGGACGCCATCTCTGCATGATGGCGGGCCAGCGCCTTGCGCCAGGCCAGATACCCGATACGTCCTTCGGGATACTCACGCCGGGGGATCTGCCAGCGGCCAATATGCTGGCAGCGCGCGGCCAATAGCAAGGCTTCAGAGGCGTCTGGAGCGAGTTTCCGGATCCATTCTGTTCGTTTTATGGCCAGAAACAGCTCGCGTGGCCAGTTCTCTCCCTGCCAGGTGAACACACCGGGGTCGGTTCTGTTGACGGCGTCAAAGGCGCTGTAAGCCTGGTCCAGCCGGGAAGAGGAAGTCATTTTTTTGTCTTTTTGAGGTGTTTGTCGGTGAATATGGATTTGACCACATTGATGATGATAACGCCAACGTTGTTCGCCTGCGGACAAGTATCCATTTGCGCGTCAAGATTGAAAACATTTGTAAAAAAGCATATCGTTCACCACCCTGGTTCTTTATAATTCACTGTAAGTGGCTGTTTCTAAATAAATAAGAAAGTTTCTACATAAAAGGGGCGGGTGCAACGCAGACCCGTCACGCCTGAATGTCTGCGAATATAAATATATTGAACATAATCAACCCTGACCGGCTGATCGGGGTCTCTATTGCGGCTGATAATGCCCATTTCCTGTTTGACGCCATGCAAGGCACGGACGGCATGTCTACTCTGTCGGACTATACCGTGCGTCTGCTGCACCGTTCAATGCAGGTGGATGTGCGGGCGTTGCTGGGCAAATCCCTGACGCTCGCGATTAACACGGCGGCAGCGCCCCGGTATATCAACGGCGTGATCGCCAGTTTTGCACTGGTAGGCCAGGAAGGTGAGGCGGACCGTTACTTTGTGTACGAAGCGCGCGTAGTGCCCTGGTTCTGGCTGGCGACACACAAAAAAGAATTCCGCATCTATCAGAACCAGTCTGTGCCAGAGATTATCAAGCAAGTGCTCTCGCCGTATGGCTATGCGTTTGAGTTCGATCTGGTGGAAAGCTACGCGCAGCGCGTCTATTGCGTGCAGTATGACGAAACTGATTTTCAGTTTGTGAGCAGGCTGCTGGAGGCCGAAGGCATTCATTATTACTTTCGTCATGAGCAGGAAAAGCACATGCTGGTCATGAGCGACGAAATCCAGAGCCACAAGCCGGTAGACGGCTACGAACATGTACCGTATTTCACCGAAGACAAGCTTGCGCTGCCCCAACAGGACTATATGACGCATGTGGCGGTGTATCAGGACCTGCGGCCCGGGCAATACACCACTAACGATTACAACTTCACCACGCCCAAGGCGGATCTGGCCGCGCGCCAGCACATCAAACTGGACCACGCGCACAATGAAGTGGAAGTATATGAATGGCCGGGCAATTACGGGGATGATCAGCTGGGTGAGCGCTACGCGCGCCAGCGCATGCAGGAACAGCACCACGTTCGTGATACCCGGACGCTACGCAGCACTGCCCGGGGCGTAGCCACCGGCTCGTTGTTCAACCTGGTGCGCTGTCCGCGTATAGAAGAAAACCGCGAATATGTGGTGCTGAACACCCGCTATGATCTGAAAGAAAACAACTACCATTCCGTGAGCTCGCCAGAGGAGGCGGCACATAACGGTCGCCGCTGTGTGTTCGATCTGACCGTGCAATGCGCCACCTTGCCATTTCGCCCACCGCGCCTCACGCGCAAGCCGCGCACTCTGGGACCGCAAACGGCCGTCGTGGTGGGGCCTGAAGGCAAAGAGATCTGGACCAATGAATACGGTCAGGTCAAGGTGCATTTTCATTGGGACCGCTACGACAACAAAGACGAGAACAGTTCATGCTGGATCCGGGTGTCGAGCAGCTGGGCCAGCGGCAACTTCGGTGCGATCCAGGTGCCGCGCATTGGTGATGAAGTGATTGTGGATTTTCTGAATGGGGATCCCGATGCGCCGATCATCACCGGGCGGGTATATAACGCGGCGATGATGCCGCCGTGGAAATTGCCGGAGAATGCCACACAGATGGGGTTGTATTCGCGCTCCACGCCTGATGGAAACTACTACACAGCCAATGCGATCCGCTTTGAAGACAAAATGAAGCAGGAAGAATTATTTATCCGTGCTCAAAAGGATATGAACACGGAAGTAGAAAACGATGCATCCGAAATAATAGGTCGAGATTCTGTCGAATTTGTAGGCCGGGATCGAATTACAAAAATAAGAAGGAGTGCAAAAGAAATTGTTGATAAGAACTTGAGGACTGATATCGGGGGAAATTCCACCACGACAATAAATGGAGATTTCAAAGTCTTAATAGGCATGTCAAGCACTCCAAGAGACGCTATAGAAACGCAACGTGGCGTATTTTCAATGTTCTCCGATCACGCGCACGATTTTAGCCTCATGTCTAATGAGAGTAAGGGAAACGGCTCTTACACGTTGAATGTTAGAGGGGACACATGGAATCGTGCCGGTGGTAATGCCACAGAAATTGTGACAGGTGACAAAACGGCTTCTTCGCGATCAATGATGTTTTCTGCTAGATCGGCTTTGGTGCATGAAGCTAAAGATATTGTCACTATATCGAGTGGCCAATCGTCAATTCAACTAACCTCTGACGGAACCATCAAGATCACTGGACTCCATATCATTATTAATGGGAAAAGGATTGATTTAAACTAAATGGACTACACGGGAGAAGAAATAGGATTTGAGGCCAATGTTAACGGATTTAACGCCGATAGCGAAGAGATTCTTTATTATTTGCCGCCGGGAGTTAGAGCGGACGCCATCCCGATTTTTGATGAAGAGGAAAATGCAGTCATAGGTTTTCACTGGGTTGACCCTTCTGTTCCAAAGGAAAATCAGCGTTACGCTCCGCATGTAACTTATGATCTCGAAGGTAATATCGTATCGCAGAATCATATTTATGATCCGCCAATACAGCCGGTGTATCCGCTTGAAAACGCGATACTTTTTTTTGTTGGCGGTACTGGGATACGCGCCATTTTCAGTGGCGGCAAGTCGCTGGTGGTTGGGGGAGGCACGCGACTGGCGCGTAGCTTCGCAATCGGTGTTGGTTCGGGCCTGGTAACGCAGTCGGCAATTACCGCTTTGAAAGTTTCCTTCAGGGTGCTCACAACTCGGGAAGTATTTAAATTCACTGCAAAAACATTAGCCCACATGGGAGAGCAAGGAAGATATGTTCCCACACAAATACTCTATCTCGCATTTAGGTATGGTAAAAAAAGCCCTGATCCGAGAGGGGTGGCTGGGCTTTTTCGTTATGAAATTCCTCTTAAGACAGTTACCTCAAAAACGGGAGAGGTACGTAATCGGATCCTGGAAGTTGTAATCAGAGACAAGGACCTGACCATAATGCATTTTTTATATAAGTAGTTATGTATGCGTGTAAATCTTGTTGAAACCAATGTGCCGAGTGCGAATAGCTCGTACGACCCATATTATTCGTTCTACTATAGTGCTGAAATCATGGCTTCCAGAGAAGAATCTATTCCCTGGTTAAAACTTCGCGAAGATGCCAGGATTTATTTTAATGATAGTACTGGGGTAACGTTCGATCTTATATGCAATGAAGCCGGAGTGATTTCAAGTATTGCATTTCGGCAGAAACTGGTTCCTGGCGAACTATATCCTGAGTTTGATCATCTTCTTCCTGTTCCAGAGAAGACCCTGCTGGGAGTCGTCGCGAATCCCGAAATCGAAGCATATGATATCGAATTGATTCGACCTTTGCATGTGAAGTCTCCCATATATGGCGATGCGATTTTAGTGCTGCTTGATGAGCTTGTACCAAAAAATTGGTACCCTATATCCAAATCTGCATTCATTGGTACTGATAAGCAAAGTAACGCTACAGCCTTTTTGTTTTTTAATATGGAGTTTACGCCTACTGAGTAGTTCCCATTTAAGTGTGACTATTCTAAATATGGTGGCTGTTATTTTGGAGGATAAAAAATGACACACTCAGCAGCTCGACTTGGGGATATGGCGTCTGGTCATGATGGTGCCCCACCAACACGGGGTACAGAAGCCTCCTCAGATGTGACTATTGATGGCATTCCTGCAATGCGCCAGGGAGATGCCTTTGAATCTCATGCCTGTCCTGATGAGTCTGAGCATAGCCGTACCCTTGCTGGCGGTTCTGGCTCTGTCTTCATTAACGGAAAACCTGCCGGTCGAATGGGCGATGCAATATCGTGTGGCGGCACAGTCATCGAAGGGTCTCCGACCGTCACTATTGGTGATTAAGTAAGCACACCAGTCAATTTTTCTTGAACCTGCCATGAGCCAGGATCACGGTTATGATCCTTTTAACCCATTTAAATAGATGCTCCTGACGGCGGATTCGACATAAGGGCGTTGCCGTATGGTAATGACCTCAACATCCCCGATTCCTGGGCAGGATAGTCCACGGCCAAAGCCGAAAACGAAATGGTCGGCTATGATTCCCGCTGATCGCTGCAGTTTGGCGCACACGCATGCCTGCCGGGTGATTTTCTGTTATAAAACGGCAAGCAACGAGCGCAATTGCGGTGTCGTCCACACAAGTTAGCCTTCACATAATTTAAATAATGAAAATTAGTCAACGCTCTATTTCAATCCGAATAATGTTTTTGTTGCTTGCGGTACTAATGGGCGTAGCACTTTTGGCAGGCCAAAAGAACAATGCTGCGCTCGTTTCGGAAAATGGCCAGCTTTCCTGCTCCAACGCGCAGTTTGACGACTACATCAGGATTATGCTTCTGACCGGCGAGATGACGCTATCGCAGCAGCCTGATTCCGGCGCCCTGGCGCAGCAGCAGAAGATGATTGATACTTTTGCTGCGTTATCGCTACCCAAGGATAAAACGATTGTTGCTGCGGGGCATACCAAGAGCGGGAAAGTCTATACAACGACATGTGAACACGAAAAATGCACGCTGTACGAAATGGCACAGCCTCAGCAGGCCTGCCTGAAAGAGCATTGGAATGACTGCCCATATCTTGCAATGCAGTTCAAAGAGAAAAAGTATTGTTTTTTGGCGCCTGCAAGTCAATAGCATGAGCGGCAATCATTGTCCCGTTGATATGGCTTCAACTGGTCGAGAGCAGAACAGCACGACATCCACAGACAGTCTGCTCCTGTTATGGCGGTTGTTTCATTTCCGGTGCCCGCCTATATGATCTCGACGTGTTGCACTCATCTGAACAAACGACTTCCTGTCATATTCCGACGTATTTACCGATGCTTGTGGCCGGTTTCTGCGTGATTTTTTGATCCATGTAAATTACTTTTGACTGCCGCACTCGTAGAATGCCCGCAAATAGTCGTCATGTTTGCAGGCAGCAATGGTGTATTGGTCAATTCACAGCGTTCATAGTTGGCCGCCGCTCAGAAAGCGGGGGCGTCTCTTTGCTTCACCCCGTTTATTTTCTTCACCTGGTTTACGTCCCCGACGCCATCGGTCGTGGTTGGCCTGCGCCATGCCGGTGCTCAGCGTATTTGCTGTCGCCAACACCGGCGCGCAAACGCTGCGGGCAGACCTGCTGGATGCACAACACATTCAACGACAGCAGCAACAGCAGCAATTTCTTGAAAGCCGCGTGCCATCGGCAGATGTCGCCCCGCTTGTTTCCGATGTTCCCACCACGGATCGTGGCCGCTATCCGGCCGAGAAGCCGTGTTTTACCATCAATGAAGTCACGTTAACCGGCGACTCGGCCGAACGCTTTGCATGGGCGCTGGATGCGGCCCTTGCTCCCGGAAACGCGGCAGGCCGTTTGCCGTCGCCAATAGGGCAGTGCCTTGGCGCCCAAGGGATTGCGCAACTGGCCGGTCAGATTCAGAACAGTATCATGGCTGCCGGCTATGTGACCAGCCGCGTGATGGTCGGCTCGCAGAATATCGGCAATGGACACCTGACGCTGTCGCTTATTCCAGGGCGCATCCATGATATTCGTTTTACCAGCGCGTCGGATACCCGTGCACGCCGCTGGAACGCCCTGCCGATCACGGAAGGGGCCATTTTGGATATCCGCGCGCTAGAACAGGGCCTGGAAAACTTCCGTCGCTTGCCCACCGTTCAGGCCGATATCCGGATCGTTCCTGCCTCTGAACCAGGACAAAGCGACCTGCTTATCAACTGGCAGCAGTCCCGGCCGTTTCGCCTGTTGGCAACCCTTGACGACGCCGGCAGCAAGAGCACGGGACGTTATCAGGCGAATGTGACGCTCTCGCTGGATCATTTACTAACGCTGAATGATGTGTTTTACGTAAGCCATACGCGCAGCCTGGGTTCATCAGCAGGTGGAGCGCGACTGGCAAAAGACAGCGCGCTGCATTATTCCATTCCTTTTGGCTACTGGCTCTTTAGCGTGAATGGATCCAGGTTCACTTATCGCCAGTCTGTGGCCGGTATCAATGAAGACTACGTCTACAGTGGTCGCAGCCGCAGGCTGGATCTGACCATAAGCCGGCAAGTCTATCGGGATGCACGAAGAAAATCCAGTGTCTATGTGAAAGCGTGGGCGCGTCAATCACGCAATTTTATCGATGACACGGAAATCGCGATCCAGCAGCGGCGTATGGCCGGATGGGAAGCAGGGTTCAATCATCGCGAGTACGTTGGCCAGGCGACGCTTGATCTGGGTTTGTCCTATCGACGCGGTACGGGCGCGGCCAACGCGCGCCGGGCGCCGGAAGAGCATTTTGATGAAGGTACTTCGCGACCTCGTATATGGCGGGCGTCGGCCAGTGTATCTGCACCGTTTGCAATTGGACAGCAGCCGGTTCGCTACAGCGGTGCCTGGCAGGCCCAGTGGAACAAGACGCCGCTTATTGCACAAGACCAGTTCAGCATCGGCGGGCGGTATACCGTACGCGGCTTCAGCGGCGAATATGTGCTCATGGCGGACCGGGGCTGGTTCCTGCGTAATGAGCTGGCGTTCCCGCTGGTCCGGCTGGGCCTTGCCGGGCACGAGGTCTTTGCCGGTGTTGATGCCGGCCACGTCAGCGGCCAGCATGCCGGGCAATTGCTGGGGCGCTCGCTGGTGGGATCGGTCATTGGCGTTCGGGGCAACCTGTCCGGCCATGTGCAATACGAATTTTTCCTGGGCAAGCCGCTGCGCAAACCACAGGGGTTCAAAACGCCATCTGTTACGGGTGGCTTCAGTGTCAGTTTTTCGATATAAGGCGAGGCGCCGTGGCAGCCGGCGTGCGCTGGCAGTGACGGCAAGACGGCTATGTCGAAGCGTTTGTATTGGTGAGTGAGTATGAATAAGCGCTGCTATCGTTTGCGATTCAATCAAGTCCGGGGCCAGTGGATGGTGGTTGCCGACATTGTGGTCGGTTGGGGGAAAAGCCATGGCGGGCACGCCTCTGTTGCTGGAGGCCAGCCGGACAATGCACATAGCAGCGCTGGACAGCGTATGGCATTGCAGGTTATCCATCGTTTCTTATCAGGCTGCGTGCGGCCCATCGAACGGGCACTGATGCTGGCGGGAGCAGTGGGCCTGGCCACGCTTTTGCCGGGCCATTCTGCTTATGCCCAGATTGTGGCCAATAAAGCCATGCCGGCCCATACGCAGCCCGTTGTTGTGACAACGGCTAACGGGTTGCCGCAGGTCAATATTCAGACACCCAATGGCGCGGGTGTCTCTATGAATAATTACAGCCAGTTCGATGTACAGAAAAACGGCGCCATTCTGAACAACGCCATTACCAGCACGCAAACCCAGCTTGCCGGATGGATTCAGGGCAATCCCTTGCTTAGCACACAAAGCGCCCGGGTGATCGTTAACCAGATTCAGTCGGCCGATCCCAGCCGTCTGAACGGATATATCGAAGTAGCGGGCCAGCGCGCCCAGGTGGTCATGGCCAACCCGGCCGGGATCACGTGCGACGGCTGCGGGTTTATCCAGGCAGATCGTGCGGTGCTGACAACAGGACAGGTAAATCTGAACCCGTCCACTGGAGCGCTAGACAATTATGTGGTGCGTAGCGGCTCGGTGAACATCGCCAACATGGATGCCAGCCAGACGCCTTATGTAGATGTGCTTGCCCGTGCAGTGAAGGTAATAGGTGCGTTGCGCGCCAAACAGCTGGATATCAAAACCGGCATCAATACGATTGCTGCCGATACAGGGGCTGTCAACATTGACGCCGCCACAGGAGACGCGGCTAAGCCCGAAGGTTTCAGCGACCACGATGGCAAGCCGCAAGTAGCGATTGACGTGGCTGAGCTCGGCGGCATGTATGCCGGGCAGATTACGCTACTGGCGACCGAGCATGGGGTCGGTGTGAACAATGCCGGTCATATTCAGGCAGCAGGCAATTTGACGCTGTCC
>DATGQC010000216.1:0-7391 GCA_035304425.1 Advenella sp. | reverse complement strand
TTCCGACGACGCTCAAACGGGTGACCAGTCAGGTTACGCAACGCGCGCCCGCAGGGATTGTGGAAGTATTGCGATCGCTGGTGCTTAACCTGATCGATAACCCTGTCAATGCGATCCTGTCAGCCAACTACATCGGCATCCTGAGCTGGGCCATTTTATTGGGCATCAGCCTGCGGCACGCGAGCGCCGGTACCAAGTCTGTCCTGAACGACGCAGCAGAGTCGGTGACGAATGTCGTGCGCTGGGTGATTCGCCTGGCCCCATTGGGCATTTTCAGTCTGATTGCAGTTACGGTGGCAACGACCGGTCTGGGCGAACTCAAGGCCTATGGCCGGCTGGTGCTGGTTCTGGTCAGTTGCATGCTGTTTGTTGCGTTGGTGGTCAATCCGCTCATCGTGTATTTCAAGCTTCGCCGTAATCCGTATCCGCTGGTATTCCGCTGTCTGGCTGAAAGTGGCGTCACCGCCTTTTTTACACGCAGTTCGGCAGCCAACATCCCGGTCAACCTGCTGCTTTGCAAAAAACTGGGGCTGCACGAAGATACCTACTCGGTGTCCATTCCGCTGGGCGCGACCATCAACATGGCCGGAGCGGCCGTGACCATCACGGTCCTGACGCTGGCTGCCGTCCATACATTGCACATTCCGGTGGATATTCCGACTGCATTATTGCTGAGCCTGCTGGCAACAATCGGCGCCTGCGGGGCCTCGGGCGTGCCCGGCGGTTCGCTGTTATTGATTCCGATGGCTTGCAGCCTGTTTGGCATTAACAATGATCTGGCAGCCCAGGTCATGACTGTCGGTTTCATCATCAGCGTGGTGCAGGACTCCAGTGAAACTGCACTCAACTCCTCCACCGATGTGTTATTTACCGCCGCGGCGGACAAAGCCATGCAAAACCCGGAGGCGGCAGACCGCGAACTGGCACTCTGAAGCAAGGCATGCTGCGCGGATTACGCCGTTAACGACTCAACCGGCTCATGGCTGTGCCCATGGCCGGATGTTTTTGCCGCCCGACTGACGAAAAACGTGTCGGGCAAGACGCCCGATAGACGATCCAAATAGGCGATCCAAATAGCGGCGTGGTGCTCAGAGAGCCGATCATACCGAATTATATTGCGTCTTGGCGCCCCCCCGGCCAGCGCGCCGAATAACACATACACGCTGGCAGGCACCGGCAACCGCTCAAGCCGGACCAGGCCCAGGTCCTAGCAGGCTTGCGCGCTTAGTCCAGTTCAACCTGGACATCATCACGTTCGCTGGCCACTGCTCTGAAAATATCCAGCAGTCCCTCGTAATACAGCTCACCCAATTCGACCGCGCTGCTGGCGTGGCCATGCCATACGATCCGATACGGACCTTTTACGTCCGCACTCAGGCTGTCATATAGCGCATCGAGGTTACGACCGAAATACTGGGGCAGATGCAGCGCTATCTGCAATTGATCATAAACATCGTCAATCGAATGAATATGCGTCAGTTCGCAGGTTTTGAGCGGCGCAGGGGTGCGGCGTGCGGCCTTCATTCTCCTGCGTTTCGAGGTTCTCATCGACATGCTGGCACCTTGTGAAATGTCTCATAATGATCCACCGTCACGAACTGCTGGCCCGCCTGGGCAAAGACCAGCCGTTTGGCGTTGCGCTTTTTCCCACGATAATCCAGATCAGCTTCTTTCCATTGCCCCTGGGGCAGACGACGCTCGTAATTGCCAAAATGATCGCCGCCAATGGATTTTCCACGCAATGCAGGTATATCGGAAAAATAATGTCCGGGCGACCATCCCGCCTGGCGGGCTTGATTTTTAGTCACGAAATAGGCGGGCAGCTTTCGCCGGGAGGCCAACGAGCGCACAATGTCCGCCAGCTGTGCAGGATCAATTTGCCCGCCCAGCGCCGCCTTATTGAACGTGTCCAGCACGACTTCACAGCGATCGACGCCGCCGGCTAAGGCGCTGTTATTCGTAGCGGGGGTTGACTCAGGCGCAGCCCAGCCCATCGCATACGCCGGCGCGCAGATTGCTAATATCAATGTGGACAGGAAACGTTGCATATTGCCACTCGCAAACGTGTTTTCGGTGCTCAGAGTGTAGCCGATTGTGTTGACAGAATGACGAAATTCTGGCCGTTCCAATGATACATTTTAACTAAACTGCTATTCCTTAACCGCGAACCTGCATTTTGGTTTAATGTTGCGACTGTTGTTTCTGTCCGGCAGGCTACGCTGCTGTAACATATATTTCATGACGAATCCCTCCTCCCACAATACTGCTAAAGATGGCGCTGCATCCGAAGATGCAACCCATATCATGCTGCAACGGCGTTTTGCTCCGTATTTCTGGACACAGATTTCGGGCGCGGCCAACGACAATCTGTTCAAGTTCGCGGTCACGATTATGCTGACGTATCATGTATCGGTCAGCTGGCTGCCGCCGGAAATGGCCGGCGTGGTGATCAATGGCATGTTCATCATCCCATTTTTGCTGTTGTCCGCGGTAAGCGGACAAATGTCGGACAAGTTCGAAAAAGCGCGTTTTATGCGCTGGATCAAAACCGCCGAGATCGGAATCATGACATTGGCCGCTTTTGCACTCATATACCAGCAGGTGTACGTTCTGCTGCTATGCGTGCTGCTGATGGGCATTCATTCGACCGTTTTCGGTCCCGTCAAGTTTGCCTATTTGCCCCAGGTCTTTCACGGCACCACGCTGGTCAGCAGCAATGGCTGGGTCGAAATGGGCACTTTTGTCGCGATCCTGCTGGGCAATATGGCTGGCGGGTTCATGGCCGGCATAGAAGGGGTCGGTTACCATTACGTGGCTGCCAGTTGCGTCTTGATTGCCGTCGCAGGCCGCCTCTGTTCAGGACTGGTCCCTCCCACGCCCATCTCCTCGGCCGATCTGAAACTGGACTGGAATCCGATCGGCGGCACGATAGAAAACATCAAGTACGCCTTTCATGACCGGCATGTCTTCAAAAGCATTCTGCTGATCAGCTGGATGTGGTTTTTTGGGGCCGTGTATCTGAATATATTCCCGGTATTTGCCAAGGAGATACTGCGCGGTGACGAACAGGTGGCAACGCTGCTTCTGGGCGTGTTTTCCATCGGCGTGGGGTTTGGCTCCGTCCTGTGCGGGTGGATCGGCAAAAAAGGGCTGAACGTGCTCAAGCTCGTTCCCGTGGGCGCTGTCGGCATGACCATCTTTTCCGTAGCCCTTTACTTTCTGGCCCATGATTTGCATGCCACGCATCTGCTGGCGCTGCATGAATTTATCCGACTGCCGACCAACTGGCTGTTAATCGCCGGGCTATTCCTGCTAAGCATGTCAGCCGGGCTGTACAGCGTTCCGCTGTATGTGCTGATCCAGCAGAAGACCCCGAAAACACATTCGTCGCGTGTCATTGCCGCCAACAATATCATGAATGCCATTTTCCTGGTGGCCAGTTCGGTCATAACCGGCCTGCTGATCGCGTTCAGCACCGTCCCGTTGATCGTTCTTTTTCTTGGGATCGCCAATGCTATTTTCGTATTTGCCGTCATGCGCTCCGATCATTCGTATATTACCGAGATGCGCGAACCCATGGAATAATCGGCAAGCGCACTGAACAAGGAGTAGATATGTCCGTCCGGTCCCGTTGCGGGCGCGCCGCCCTCATGCTCTTTGTTGCCAGCCTGCTGGCTGCATGCAATACCTCCGTGGTTCCCGAACCGCCGGCAGCAGTTCCCAGTAAACCGGTGGCGCGCAGCGACCTGCTCTGGCATTTTGTACATGACCAATGCGTCCCCAATCAACTGGCCGGCAAGAATCCGCCTATTCCGTGCATCAAGGTTGATATGAATGACGGTTACGTCATCTTCAAGGATAAAAACGGGCCGTTACAGTATTTGCATATGCCCACCCGCCACCTGACCGGTCTGGAAGACCCCGAACTGCAGAGCGCAAGCCATACTCCTTATTTTGCACAGGCATGGCACGCCCGCCAATATATGGATCGATTGCTGGGCAGCGCGATCGCCGTGCGGGACTATGCCTTTACCGTCAATGCAAAATCAGGCCGCAGCCAGAATCATCTGCATATCCATATTTCGTGTATCCGCCCCGCCCTGCGCGAACGCCTGCTGGCCATGCAATCGCAATGGGACGCGCAATGGCGGTCAGTGTCCGGAGGCATCAATGGCCATGCGTATCAAGTGCGTACGCTATCGCTTGACGCCCTTGAGCAGCAGGGCGCCATCGCATTGACCATCGCCTCGCTGCCGCACGCGCGACGGGATATGGCCAATGTAAGCCTGGCCTTGTATCCGTTATCCGAAAGGCAGTTCCTGTTGTTTGCCAGCCACCGGCCTGGGGCGTCGGCCGAAGGCGACTTCCAGGACCACCGCTGCCCGCAATTGCTGGCAGGCCGGTAGCGGATCGGATGCGGATGCGCGTGCCCCGCGTTCCTAGTCATTCCTGTTATTCCTGCCCTGCTTGCCAGCCAGGCCCGGCATCTGCGTCGGGCCGCGCTTGGCATCGCCCCCCCCGCCAAGGCCCTGACATGAAGGCAGCATTTACGTGCTTGACTGACCCATGCCAGCTGCAATCGGCTTACCGCAAGCGCAGCTGCCGGGATTCCCCTGGCACAGACTGTGCGCAAAAGCGGCCGAATACCCGCTTTGGGGCCCTGGCACGATGCCGTCACCCCCCCTGCTTTCCTGCGAAACAGGTAAATTGTGACAATTCCAATACCCTACTTAGCGGCGCAGGGTGACGGTATGATTTCGTAAATATGTTTATCGGTTACTGAATTTTCTGACCGCCGCAAATAAGTTATAGTATATTGATTCGTCAAAGTCAGGAGCGGTGGTTCGCCCCCCGTTCGCAAGCGTAAGGATATACATGAAATCGTTTATAAAGTTGCTCATTTTGCTGCTGGTTGCAGCAGCCATTGCCTTTGGTGCGTGGAAAATTATTGAGACAACACTTTTCAATGACGACGATGTCGAACTACCCCAGCAATCAGAACTGCGCCAGCCTCCGCCCGCACCAGTGCCGCCGCCGAAGCAAGAAGATCCCTATCAGAATGCGCAAGGCGAAGATGCCAGCAATGATACTGCGCCTGTCACACTTACCTGCACCGATGCCGGCAAAATCATCGCAGCGCTTTATGATATGCGTATAAATGGCAAGACGCAGGATGAAGCCAACGAAGCAGTCAGCAACAATACGGCTATACCTGACGAGCGCGTCTCTTCATTTATCGAATTTGTCGAGCTGCTGTGGACTACGCCCAAAGAGAAAATCGCGGAAAAAAATCGCTTTATCAAGGACTTCACGGCAAACTGCGAAAAGCTGGCGCGGGCCGCATCATCGGCCCCCGATACGCCTGCCAAACCTGCGGCGCCCGCTGCACAATAAATCGCAGCCCCAAGCGCCTGCACTGATACCCCTGGCGGTATCGTCGGCTGCGCACTGGCATGGCGTGCACGATAACGTGTTCGCCATGCATCATGGCCGCCAGACTGCGCCAGACCTGAAAGAATCTGGCTACAGGGGTTGCAGTGCCTTAGCAAGCGGCACATCCTTTTCTGCGGTCTTTTCGCTGGTCTGATAACCCGTATTGACTTCACGGGCGACCAGATCAATGGAGCGCGCAGGCTCAAAGGAATGGGCCTGGGCCAGCGGCCAGCAGATCTCAAAAATTTTCAGGCGATACTTGCCTTTGAGCAAATCGCCTTTCTCCAGTTCCGGATAAATTGCCGACAGCACCTTGACCTCGGAGCTGGAGATACGCCGCACCACATGATGCGCTCGCAATTGCTCGGGATGGGTCAGCCCGGCGGCTTGCAGCAGCTCGGCCAGGGCCTCCACTGAGTTTCGATGAAAATGGGCCACCCGGTCCGCCTTGTCCGTCACGACAATGGCGCGCTGCCGTGAGGGATCCTGGGTCGCCACACCGGAAGGACACTTGCCGGTGTGGCAGGCTTGCGCTTGAATACAGCCCACGGCAAACATAAAGCCGCGCGCGCTATTGCACCAGTCTGCGCCCAGGGCCAGTGTTCTTAGCATATCAAAGGCGGAAATAATTTTTCCCGACGCGCCGATCTTGACGCGTTCCCTCAGCCCGACCCCCACCAGCGCATTGTGCACCAACCGCAAGGCTTCTTTAAGCGGCACACCCATATGGTCGACGAACTCTACGGGCGCTGCCCCGGTTCCGCCTTCGGAGCCGTCCACCACGATAAAATCTGGAGTGATACCGGTTTCCAACATGGCCTTGACTATCCCGAACCACTCCCACGGATGGCCGATACACAGTTTGAAGCCCACAGGTTTGCCGCCTGACAGCTTGCGTAAACGCTGGACAAACTGCAACAGTTCGACCGGTGTACTGAACGCCGAATGCGCCGCTGGCGAGTCGCAATCGACGCCTGGCGTAACGCCACGCACCTCTGCTATTTCGGCGGTGACTTTGGCGCCTGGCAGGATACCGCCATGACCGGGTTTAGCCCCCTGCGACAGCTTGATTTCGATCATTTTTATATTAGGCAAGGTCGCTTTCTGTGCAAATGCACTGTCGGAAAAATGTCCGTTTTCATCCCTGCAGCCAAAGTAACCGGATCCGATGTTCCAAATCAGGTCGCCGCCCGCTTCAAGATGATAGCTGCTGATACCGCCTTCTCCTGTGTCATGGGCAAACCCGCCAGCCTTTGCCCCGCGATTGAGCGCGCGGATGGCGTTGGCCGAGAGCGCGCCGAAACTCATTGCAGAAATATTGAACACCGATATGTCATAGGGTTGGCTGCATTGGCCCTGCCCCACGGAAATCCGGAAATTGCGATCAGGAATATGGCTGGGCATCATGGAATGATTAACCCACTCGTAATCGTCGCTGTAGACATTTTCGATCGTGCCAAAGGGACGTTTGTCAATTTGCTGTTTGGCTCGCTGATAGACAATAGAACGTTGAGCGCGCGAAAAAGGTAGCGTATCGGTATCGCTTTCGATGAAGTACTGCCGCAATTCCGGCCGAATGAACTCCAGCAGAAACCGTAAGTTGCCAATGACCGGATAATTGCGTTTGACTGAATGGCGAGGCTGGATAAGATCATGGACGCCAACCAACGTCAGCAACAGGCAAACAAGCGCCCCCACATACCACGCCGCAGCAACGGTCATACCAAGAATCAGGCAAACCACGCTGCCAAGAATCACCAGAAAAAATGCCAGAAAACGTACGGGAAATAACGACAGCATTGCTCACCTATCTATTGTGACATTGGATACCATAGAATACGACTTATGCATGACAATATCAAAGGCCGTAAAAAAGCCTCGCCGCAGGGCGAGGCTTGTATTGCTACTTGCCAGGCAAGCGCAATGCAGACAGCCGATATTATTTAGCTGCTGTTTTT
>DATGQC010000215.1:0-18414 GCA_035304425.1 Advenella sp. | reverse complement strand
TCATTGAGCATATACATGCAATCGGCCAGGGGGAAAGGAGCGGCCAGGAAAACCGTTAGGGTGGCGATGGCATGGTATCGAAATGCCTGCAATTGGTCCAGCAGTGGCGCAATGCGGCTATGCTCCGGGAGCAAATGCGGCTTGGCGGCGGCCTGTGTTGCAGCGTCGTGCAGGACTTGGCCCGCGCTGTCGGATATGGACTGAGCGCTATCTTGTGACAGGGGCGCGAGCAGGCGATGGCATATCAATGGCGGCGTGGCAAGCACCACGGCGTCGAAAGTCTCCGCATGCCTGTCGCTCGCGGTTTTATCCCTGCCGTCTTCATTTGCCGGCTGGCCGCTGTGTAGCGTGTATCCGTATTGCGTTCTTGTTATGCCACGTACGGACGCGTTGGTGTGAATGCGCAAGTGGCGCGTCAGCGCCTGCGGCCACAGGGCGCTCAGATCAACGCGAGGCAGAATCAGATCGCAGGCGTCCGGACCAGCGCCCAGACTGTCCTTCAGCACACCGGCAAACAATGCCATCGAGGCCTGTGCCACCGGCGTATTGAGCGTGGCGACGCACAGCGGTGTCCAGAACAGGTGTACCAGGGCGGGCGGTTGACGTTGCGCGTCCAGCCATGCTTGTACTGACTGATCCGGCGCGACCCGCCAGGCCGATACTTGCAGTTGAAATAGCGCCCGACATAGCGCGAACTTTTCGCGTGCCGTTAAGCCCTTCAGGCGCAACAGTGCCAGCGGCAGGCGCAGCGGACCGGGAAGCGCGCTATTGACGCGCAAACCAAACTGGTTGTCCAGCGTGGTCAATTGCAGGGGCAGACGCAGTAACGCGTCATCCAGTTCAATTCCGATATCCTGCATGAGGGCAAGTACCTGCCGATAGGCGCCCAGCATCAGGTGCTGGCCGTTATCCAGGACAATCTTGCGACGCGGAATGAGCGCCTTGCGGGCGCGGCCGCCCAGAACCGGCGCTTGTTCAAACACGTCCGGGCGCCAGCCCGCCTGTTTCAGTTTCCATGCTGCGGCCAGGCCCGCCCAACCTGCGCCCACCACAGCGATACGCGGGCCAGGTGTGCGCTCAGTTCCCGGGGACATCCAGCTTTCGCATTTTACGAATGAATCCCTTCCCGCCGCCCACCCAGATTTTCCAGGCGATCATCAGCTTGCGCAGCGGCGTCAGGGAAATGCGGCTGCTCAGTACCGGCCAGCCATCCTTTTCAATTTCACACAGCAGGGTGTAGTAGATGGCCG
This sequence comes from Advenella sp., assembly GCA_035304425.1. Taxonomy (GTDB): domain Bacteria; phylum Pseudomonadota; class Gammaproteobacteria; order Burkholderiales; family Burkholderiaceae_B; genus Advenella. The sequence continues at coordinate 17,164 of DATGQC010000215.1, read as the reverse complement.
CCATCATCAAGCCGGGGCGTTGTGCGCGGCGGTCCTGCTCGTGCAGCAACTGAATCGCCTCCTGGTACAGCTGGCGCGCGCGGGCGGTCTGAAACGCCATCAGCGCGCGAAAGTCGTCGGTTTCCTTGCTGTTCAGGATATCGGCAGCCTTGACGTTATGTTTTTGCAGATCATCAATCGGCAGATAGATGCGCCCCCGTCGGGCGTCGTCGCCAACATCGCGAATGATGTTGGTCATTTGCAATGCCAGGCCAAGCTTTTCGGCGTAGGCCAGGGTATCTGTGTTCTGGTAAGTAAAAATCTGCGCCGACAACTGTCCCACCACACCGGCCACATGCCAGCAATATTTGCGCAGGCCCGGCCAGTCCATATAGCGCGTCTGGTCCAGATCCATTTGCATGCCGTCGATAATGGCCTGGAACTGTTCCTGGCGCAGTCCGAAAGCGTTCAGGTGCGGCTGCAGCGCTTGCGCTACGGGATGGTCGGCACGACCCTCGAACAGATTGTTTATTTCCTTGCTCCACCAGGCCAGCTTGATGCGGGCAACCGACGGATCGCTGCATTCATCCACAACATCGTCCACCTCGCGACAGAACGCATACACGGCCGTAATGGCCCGGCGCTGCTGCGCAGGAAGAAACAGAAAGGCGTAGTAAAAGCTCGAGCCGCTACGCGCCGCCTTTTCTTGGCAATATTGGTCAGGTGTCATAATAATTATTTCGTACGCTGCGCCACGCAATCAGGGCCCAGTCGGTTTTCTTCAGTGTTGGTCGGTGGTCGAAGACGTCGCCCGCAACGGCGTCAATTTTTTCCAGTATGCGCATGCCACCCTGGACAATCATGCGCAGCTCCAGGCCTGGCCGGCCATGCAGTCGCGAACACAGTGGCGCACCGGCAAGCAGTATTTTACGTGCAAATGCGGTGTTTTCCTGCATTAATCGGGGCCAGTGCTGATTCAGTTGCCGTTTATCAAGGCTGGCATGGCTCATACCGTGGGCTGCCAGCCTGTCCGCCGGTAGATAATAGCGCCGGCGTTGTGTATCGATCGCAATATCCTGCCAGAAGTTGATCAGTTGCAGGGCGCTGCAGATATGATCCGATAGCAGCAGCGAAGTGTCGTCTGTCACGCGGTACAGATGCAGCAGCAGCCGGCCTACCGGATTGGCAGAGTACCGGCAGTAATCGAGCAGATCGGTGTCATTCTGAAATGGACGATGCCGCACGTCCTGCCGGAAAGCGACCAGCAGATCGCGCAACGGCGCAACCGGCAGCTGGTGCGAGTGCATTTCGCGCTGCAGGGCAAGAAAAAGGGACTGGGGCACATTTTCAAAGTGCCTGGCTGCAAAATGGCTGGCCTGCATCTGAAGCACAGCCTGGTCAAACGCATCAAGCTGGGCCAGTCGCTCCCGGGCGCTGGCGTGGCCTTCGTCGGCGATATCGTCGGCGCGCCGGGCAAAGGCATAGATGGCGGTTACCGCAGATCGCAGGCGCCGGGGCAGCAATATCGAGGCTACCGGAAAATTCTCATAATGGTCAACGGACATGAATACGCGCTAATGTGGTAACGCAATGATTATAATTTACGCTGATCATTCAAGTACGATGAAATTGACTAGTGGAGCCATACCATGCCGCGTCCCATCCGGGCTGTGATATCACAACAGGCCATGTCGCACAATCTGAGCGTTATCCGGCAGTACCTTGACAACGCCCGGCAAACGCCGGCAGCCGCTACAGACGGCGCGCAACCAGGGCCATTGGGGGCGACGAACATCTGGGCCGTTATCAAGGCCAATGCCTATGGTCACGGGCTGGAAACGGCCATCGGCGGTTTCGCGCAGGCCGACGGGCTGGCCATGCTGGATCTTCAGGAAACAGAGCGTGCTCGCGAGGCTGGCTGGCAGGGGCCGCTGCTTATGCTCGAAGGTTTTTTCGAGACGCGCGATTTGCCGCAGTTGCAGAAAAACCGGGTGGTCAGCACGATTCATCATCCCGAGCAGATCCGCATGCTGCAGGCCACGCCCCTGGCTACGCCGCTGGATGTCTTTCTGAAAATCAACACGGGCATGAATCGGCTGGGCTTTGCGCCACAGCAGTTTGAGCGCGCCCATCAGGCATTGCAGACCCTGCAGCAGCAGGGCAAGGTCGGGCGTATCGGTTTCATGACGCATTTTGCCGATGCCGACGGCGCACAGGGGGCGGTTGATGTGCCGACAACAGTATTTCGCGAGACGGTCGGGCACCGCCAGGGCAGTATCAGCCTGTGCAACTCGGCGGCCGTGTTGCGGTATCCGCAGCTTGCCGTCAGCGCCGCAGACAACTGGGTCCGCCCCGGCATCTGCCTGTATGGCTCATCGCCTTTTGCCAATACCACTGGTGAGCAATTCGGTCTGCGTCAGACCATGACGCTGCAGGCGCGTCTGCTGTCCATTCAGCAGGTGAAGCAGGGACAGAGCGTGGGCTACGGGTCAACGTACACTGCCGCGCGCGATATGCGCATCGGCGTGGTGGCCTGCGGTTATGCCGATGGGTATCCGCGCAGCGCCCCGTCCGGTACGCCGGCATCAGTCAATGGCGTTGCAACCCAGCTGGCCGGACGCGTGTCAATGGATATGCTCACTGTTGATCTGGATCCCGTTCCCGATGCTGCTGTGGGTGACTGGGTAACCCTCTGGGGCAATGACGGCCCGCATATCGACGAGGTTGCCGCAGCCGCGGGTACAATTGCCTACGAACTGCTATGCGCGCTGGCGCAACGCGTTCCGGTCCATGTTGAATACTCAGGAGAGTCCGTTGAAAAATAAGTGTGTCCTTGTAACCGGCGCCACCAAGGGTATTGGCTGGGCCATCACCCGTCGTCTGAGCGATGCCGGCGCCCACGTGGTGGGTATTGCCCGGCAGGTCAGTGATATTGATTTCCCCGGCTTTCTTTATCAATGTGATCTGAATGATGCCGGCCATACCGAAGAAATGCTGCGCATGATACGCGAGAAATATCCCGTCGATGCCGTGGTCAACAATGCAGGCATCGTACTGGCCGAAAATCTTGGTCAGGTCAATTTGTCTTCGCTGTATCAGTCCTATGATGTCAATTTGCGTGCGGCCGTACAGGTGACGCAGACATTTGTCGAATCAATGAAAGTAAGACGAGAGGGGCGGATTGTCAATATCGCCAGTCGAGCGGCCGGCGGCAAGGCTGGGCGAACCAGTTATTCGGCCTCAAAGGCGGCGTTGATCGGCTGCACTAAAACCTGGGCGCTGGAATTGGCTGAATATGGCATCACCGTCAATGCGGTTTCGCCCGGTCCCATTGAAACCGAATTCTTTCGCAAGGGGCAGCCGGCAGGCAGCGAAGAAGAAAAGCAACTGCTCGCGCGCGTGCCCATGAAGCGTCTTGGACGCCCCGAAGAAGTTGCGGCAGCCGTGGCCTTTTTGCTCTCCGACGAAGCCGCCTATATTACCGGCCAGAATCTGGGCGTGGACGGCGGCGCGTCCTTATAAGGAGCGCTTGCGCCTGCCGGCTGACTTATCGGGGGCCCGGCAACGGCGTCAATGGCCCATGGCTGTGGTGGGACAGGTTTCAGGCAAACGGGCCAGAGCGTGTGGTTAAAAGGTATTGGCCCTCGTCAGGCGTCGTCGTCTGAGTCTAATCCGCCAGCAAACGGGCCGGTTCCTGGTAAGGTGCACATTCGGTGTTTTAATCGCAGCGGATGATCGATCCGGCCACGGTAACGTGGCGGCACAAGCAGTTTTATTCATTTAATGACAGCCCTTGCAGGGTAGTGGGAATCAGGCGCAGTATGGCAAAAGCAAAAACGGTGTATGTATGTCAGGAGTGCGGTGGCGTCAGTGCCAAGTGGCAGGGGCAGTGTCCGCATTGCCAGGCATGGAATACCATGGTGGAAACCGTAGAGCGCGGCAATGCACCGACGGCGCCCAATCGTTATGCCCATTTGGCCGAAGCGGCGCCTGTCAGGAACCTGGCCGATATCGAAGCACGCGACACACCCAGGCAGCCCACGGGGTTGTCCGAGTTTGACCGAGTGCTCGGTGGCGGGCTGGTGCCAGGCGGGGTAGTGCTGATCGGCGGCGATCCGGGGATCGGCAAATCAACGTTGTTACTACAGGCATTGGCTGCGCTCTCGCTGCATACCCAGGTACTGTATATTACCGGCGAAGAATCCGCAGAACAGGTTGCCCTGCGCGCCAGGCGCCTGGACCTGGCTACCGGCGCCGTGCAGCTGGTGGCGGAAATCCAGCTTGAAAGCATTCAGGCGGTGTTGCAACAATACAAGCCTGCGGTTGCCGTTATCGATTCCATACAAACACTGTATTCGGCAGAGTTGTCGTCCGCTCCGGGATCGGTATCCCAGGTGCGCGAATGCGCCGCCCAGCTGACCCGCATTGCCAAGCAGACCGGCGTTGCCATGGTGATGATCGGCCATGTGACCAAGGACGGCACACTGGCCGGACCCCGTGTCCTGGAGCACATTGTCGATACGGTACTGTATTTCGAGGGGGAAACAGATTCATCCTACCGCCTGATCCGGGCCTTCAAGAACCGTTATGGTGCGGTGAACGAGCTGGGCGTCTTCGCCATGACGGACAAGGGGCTCAAGGGCGTCAGCAATCCTTCGGCCCTGTTTCTGTCTCAGCACACCGACAATGTGCCGGGATCCTGCGTGGTTGCTACTCAGGAAGGTAGCCGGCCGCTGCTGGTCGAGATCCAGGCGCTGGTCGATACCGCACATGTTCCCAATCCGCGGCGCCTGACACTGGGTGTTGACGGCAGCCGCCTGGCCATGCTGCTGGCGGTGCTGCACCGCCACGCGGGCGTGGCTACCTATGATCAGGACGTTTTTGTAAATGCGGTGGGCGGCGTTCGTATTACCGAGACCGCGACCGATTTGCCCGTTTTGCTGGCTATTCTCTCGTCGCTGCGCAACAAGCCTTTGCCCAAAGGTCTGATCGCTTTCGGCGAAGTAGGGCTGGCCGGCGAAGTGCGCCCTGCACCGCGCGGTCAGGAGCGGTTGCGCGAGGCCGCCAAGCTGGGTTTCAGCCTGGCCCTGATTCCCAAACACAATGCGCCCAGACAGCCAATAGAAGGGCTGGAAATCAAGGCGGTGTCCCGCCTGGATGAAGTGCTGGAACTGATTCGTTAGGCTCAGCCATGACCCCGGTACGACGACCATGGTGCATGCCCGCTGCCGTCCAGTAAAGCGATTGCGGGACGAAAGCCGGGCCGGCAAGGCGTGCACGGCCCGGGCGCGGGTTGCGGCGTCGGGAATGGACGCCTTGTGAGCATCCAGAGATGCGACTGGCTGGTCGCGAGCAGGCGCGCGGGGCCGTCGCCAGCCGCACGAGCGGCTGCAGGGTGTCCTGTGCCGGTGGTGCTGGCGCATCGCACAGGCGCGGGATGCAGGGCGATTGGGGCACTATGTCGTCTGCTCGCGCGTGACATGAATATTTGAGGGGCGGCAGCATGGCTACCGCCTCGAATCGTTTTACATTGAGAAAACATGGATTGGTATCTGAATCTGCTGTTGTTTGTTTCGCTGGGAGCGGCCATAGGGTTTGTGGGCGCGATTGTCGGCATCGGCGGTGGCTTGATCGCCATCCCGATGCTGGCGCTGGTTTTTTCCATGCCGCAGCAACTGGCCCAGGGCACGGCCCTGCTCATGATTGCGTCCAATGTGGTGCTCACGCTACGTAATTACCACAAGCGATCGCCCATCGATTTTCGCAGCGTAGCCATCGGGGTCGCCGCCAACGTCGTGGCAACGCATCTGGCTGCACTGGTGGCGCAGGACATGAGCCCTGTCGTGCTGCGCAATTTGTTTGCGCTGTTTCTGGGTTCGGTAGCCACATTCTACGTATGGCAGACGCTGCGTAAGGGCAAAAAACGCGAAGCGACCGACGTCGGCCCTTCCCGGCGCATGGGCTTTATACAATATGTCATACTGGGTTCTATTTCAGGGGCGATTGGCGGCCTGTTCGGCGTGGGTGGTTCGCTCATTCTGGTGCCGGTCATGACAGTGGTCTACCGCTTTCGGCAGACTTCGGCACAGGCGATGGCGCTGTCCATGATACTTCCCGGTACACTGGTGGCGCTCATTACTTATTCGTGGCACGGCAATACCGACTGGACAGTGGGCATCGCCTTGTCCCTGGGCGGCATGCTGATGATTCGTCAGGGCGTACGCCTGGCCTTTTATCTGCCTGAGCGAACGCTCAAACTCATCTTTGCCGGCGTCCTGTATCTGACAGTGGCGTTGCTTTTATTGAAATAAATCCCTTCATTCAGGAGAACACTTTGGGTCCCGTGGCAATATGGCAAATGGCATGGCGTCTGTTCCGCCGCGACTGGCTGTCGGGGGAGTTGCGTCTGCTGGCGCTGGCCCTGGTGGTGGCCGTCACTGCAGTGTGCAGCGTGGGTTTTCTTGCCGATCGCGTCTCTGCCGGCCTGAACGACAACGCCGGTCAGGTGCTGGGGGCCGATCTGTTGTTCGAATCCGATACCCCCATCGAGCCGGAGGTGGCCGGGCAGGCCCATTCGTTGGCGCTGCAAACGGCCAGGACCTGGCAGTTTCCCTCCATGGTAACGTTCGATAAACAGTCGCGACTGGCTTCCATCAAAGTGGTATCAGAGGGATATCCGCTAAAGGGGGCCGTCACGCTCCAGGGCGCCGGCGATCACGCTAAAAGCCGGCAGCGGCAGACTGTGCAGCGTATTCCGCCGGCAGGCACGGTGTGGGTGGACCCTGCATTGCTGGCGCAGTTGCAGGCCGCGCCAAACGCACCATTGCGCGTCGGCACGAAAACACTGCAGGTGTCGGCAATCATTGAAAACGAGCCCGATCGCAATGTCGCCTTTGTGAATATTGCCCCGCGACTGATGATGAACGAAGCGGACCTGCAGGCGACCGGCTTGCTGGTGCCAGGCAGCCGGGTCAAGGAAACGCTGATGATGGCCGGCGACGGCGAGGCAATCGCTCAGATGCGCGAATGGCTGGCTGCCCGGCCTGCCAAGGGGCGCCAGATCATTGGCACCGATTCGGCCCGCCCCGAAATCCGGGCGTCGCTGGATCGCGCCGAACAGTTCCTGTCGCTGGTGTCGGTCTTAAGCGTCATGATCGCCAGTGTGGCCATTGCCCTGGCTGCGCGCCGGTTTTCTGCGCGTCACCAGGACGGGCTGGCGGTTATGCGAAGTCTGGGCGCCACTCAGGGAACGGTTCTGAAACTGGTTGCGATCGAGTTTTTACTGATTGCCACGTTTGCCTCGGTGGTCGGTGTCGTGCTGGGCCTGGCACTGCACTATGTGCTGATGTATTTTCTGGCCGGTCTGATTCCGGCAACCTTGCCTGCCGTTTCATGGGCCCCGGGCGTAGCCGGCCTGGTCACCGGCTGGGTGTTGGCATTCGGGTTTTCCGTAATTCCGGTGATGCACCTGTCACGGGTGCCGCCATTAAAAGCGCTGCGCCGCGAACTGGACGTCAGTGCAGGCCGGCCATTGTTCGCCATCGGCGTCGGTCTTGTCATCTGGGTCGGTTTACTACTGTTGCATACCGGGAACACCACGCTGGCCCTGATCAGTGCCGCCGGTTTCATCGGGGCCATGCTGGTGTGTGCAGCCATCACCTGGACCATCCTGCGCCTGCTGGCTCAATTGCGTCACCGTCTGGTGTCGCGGCCTGTTCTGCGTTTTGCGCTGGCCGGCCTGGTGAACCGGCGCGGCATGACGGTGGTGCAGATATGTGCGCTCACGCTGGGCATCATGATCATCCTGCTGCTGGGCCTGCTGCGCACCGATTTGCTGGCGGCCTGGCAGAACAACCTGCCGCCGGACGCGCCCAATCGTTTTCTGATTAATATTCAGGAGGACCAGAAACCGGCGCTGGGCGAAATGTTCGCCAAGGCCGGGCTGGGCCAGCCCTTGCTTGACCCCATGGTGCGCGGGCGCCTGGTCCGGATCGGCGACAAGGACGTGGACCCTTCGGCGTACGAGTCTGAGCGCACGCAGCGGCTGGCAGAGCGCGAATTTAACCTGTCCTGGCTGACCCGGTTGCCGCCCAGTAACCGTATCGCCAGCGGCCGCTGGCTGGATCCCGATGCCGCTGAAGTGTCGTTCGAAGACGATATTGCCGGTCAGCTGGGCGTAAAACTGAATGACCAGGTCACCTTTGATGTGGCGGGCGAGCTGGTGACAGCCAGAGTGACCAGCCTGAGAACCGTGAAATGGGACTCCATGCAGGTTAATTTTTTTGCCATTCTTTCGCCTGCCGTTTTACAGGACAAGCCGGCGACCTGGATTACGGCTTTTCATTTGCCGCAGCAGCAGGCAGCCTTTACCCAGGAAGTCGTCAGCCGGTTTCCGAACATTACGGTATTTGACGTGTCGGGTATCTTGCGCCAGTTGCAGACCATTCTCGACAGCGTGGCGGCGGCAGTGCAGTTTCTTTTTGTCTTTACGCTGGCAGCCGGTGTGGTGGTGCTCAGTACGGCGTTTTTATCCACCCAGGATGAACGAATGTACGAAGCGAGCCTGTTACGGGCCATGGGCGCCACGTCGCGGCAACTGGATCAGGCTCAGCGCAGCGAACTGATCGTGATCGGCGTAGTCTCGGGAACATTGGCCGCGGCCTTTGCAATACTGATTGCGCAACTGCTGGCCGTGCAGGTGTTTGACATCACGCTGCGCACCGGTATCATGCCATGGATAAGCGGAATTATACTGGGGATCGTCGCGTCATGGGCCGGGGGTAAAATGGCCTTGCGCGCTGTGAAGAATACGCCCCCGCTGCTCATTTTACGGAGTGCCGACTAATGGCAAGACTTTTGAATATCGTGGAAAACCTGGACACCACAACGACTTTTTATGACCAGATCGGCGGCGAGGCCGGTCTGCATGCCCTGGTGGAGCGCTTTTATGATCTGATGGATATTGAAGAGGATTTCAGGGCGCTGCGCGCCGTCCATGGCGACTCGCTGGAACATGCACGCGAAAAGCTGTTTCTGTTTCTGAGCGGCTATTTGGGCGGGCCCGACCGGTATATTGAAAAATTCGGCCATCCGATGCTGCGGGCCCGGCACTTGCCGTTTGCCATTGGCACCCGGGAACGTGATGAATGGGTCGCCTGCATGGGGCGCGCAATGATCGATTGCAACGTGCCGGCGCCGCTGCAGGAACATCTGCTGCACTCGTTTTTTGGCGTGGCCGACTGGATGCGAAACAAAGATGGCTGATCCCGATTTTCACAGCACTCACCGGCCGGTAAGCCAGATGCATCACGGGATTCGTGTTCATCCCGATTTTCCTGTTCCGGCCCGCATTGAAATTTTCACGCCCCGGACCTGGGGCGATAAAGCGATCAAAGTCTCGGATGGGGGACGCAACACCGCCTGGTATCTTGACACGCCCTGGGGCGAAGCGGTGCTGCGGCACTATCATCGCGGCGGCCTGATCAGCCGGTTTGTAGACGAACGCTATTTATGGGTATCGGAGGAAACCACTCGCTCGTTTGCAGAGTTCGCGCTCCTGAATGAGCTGCATGCCCAGGGCCTGCCGGTGCCGCGAGCCATGGCTGCTTCCTACCAGCGACGCGGTGTCACTTATCGTGCGGCCATCATGACCGAGAGATTGCACAATACGGTCTCCCTGGCGCAGGCCATCGGCCAGGCCGGACCGGCCAGTATCAAACTGGTCGAACCTGTGAGCGCCGCCATCCGCCAGTTGCACGACGCCAATGTCTATCACGCGGATCTGAACGCCCACAATATTCTGGTGGATGACGCGCAGAAAATCTGGCTGATCGATTTTGATAAATCATCACGTCGGACCATGACGAGAACGCTGCGCGAGCGGTCGCTGGAACGCCTCGGCCGTTCGTTGCAAAAGCTGCTCGGAGAGCAGGGCGTCATTTTTTCGGGACAGCTGCAACAGCAATATCAGCAAAGCTGAAAAAATCGGTGACCCAGGCGAAAAATGCCTTTATTATTTCTTTTTTTTCTAACCTGATTTGGGAAAACCGCAATGAAACCGTCCTTTGTCCGTCGTCTCGTTCTCGCGCTGTCCCTGGCCTGCACTGCAAATGTGGTTCACGCTGCCGAAGACAAGGTGCTCAATGTCTACAATTGGGCTGAATATAGCGCGCCGGACACGATCCCGGGTTTCGAAAAGCAAACCGGCATCAAGGTGCGCTATGACACGTATGACACCAACGACATTCTGCAGGCCAAGCTGCTTACCGGGAAGTCCGGCTATGACGTGGTGGTGCCCTCGACCCATTATGCGTCGCGCCAGATCGAAGGCGGTTTGTTCCAGAAACTGGACAAAGCAAAAATACCGAACTGGAAAAACCTTGACCCGGCCATCATGGAACTGGTTGCGCAAGTCGATCCCGGCAATCAGTATCTGGTGCCCTGGGGCTATGGAACCAACGGTATCGGCCTGAACGTCACCAAGGCCAAAGCGGCCCTGGGTGAAAACGCCGAACTGGGCAAGTGGGAAACACTGTTCGATCCGGAAAATGCCAAGAAATTGCAGTCTTGCGGCATTTCCATCCTGGATGAGGCGGCGCAGGTATTTCCTGCGGTCTTGCATTATCTTGGCAAGGATCCCAATAGTGACAAACCGGAAGATTACCAGGCGGCGCTGGATGTGCTCAAGAAAATCCGGCCGTATATCCGCCAGTTCAGTTCCTCGGGTTATATCGACGAACTGGCGTCGGGCGACCTGTGCATGGTGTATGGCTTTTCGGGCGATGTCATGATCGCCGCCAGTCGCGCCAAGCAGGCCAAGAAGGATTACGTGATCGACTATTACATCCCGGCCGGCGGAGCGCCCGCGTGGTTTGACACCATGGCCGTGCCCAAGGACGCACCCCATCCGGAAAACGCCATGGCGTTCATCAACTACATCGAAGAACCCAAGGTGCATGCCGCCATTACCAATAATATGTTTTATCCCAATGCCAACAAGGCGGCACGCGAATTTGTCAGTAAGGAAATTGCCGACAATCCCATGATCTATCCGGATGCCGACGTAGCCAAGACCCTGTTTGTGATCAAAGCCCAGCCGATCAAAATCGCCCGCCTGCAAACCCGCTTGTGGGCCGAGCTCAAGGCAGGGAAATAAGATGGCCGAGCGGCATTTGTCGACAGCAAGCAGTGACGCGGATGAATTCGTCAAACTGGTTGATGTCGTCAAAATTTTCGATGATACCGTTGCGGTGCAGTCGGTCAATCTGACTGTGCGGCGCAACGAGATTTTTGCGCTGCTGGGCAGCTCGGGTTGCGGCAAGTCAACCCTGCTGCGCATGCTGGCCGGTTTTGAAACGCCAACCTCGGGCAAGATCCTGCTGGACGGGACGGAGCTTACGGGAATCCCGCCATACAAGCGCCCGGTCAATATGATGTTCCAGTCGTATGCGCTGTTTCCCCATATGACAGTGGAAGCCAATGTGGCCTACGGATTGAAGCAGGAAGGCGTTGATCGCCAGGAAATCCATGATCGCGTGTTTGCTGCCCTGGACCTGGTGCAGATGGCGGGCTATTCGCGACGCAAGCCTTCGCAACTGTCGGGCGGGCAGCAGCAGCGTGTGGCGCTGGCGCGCAGCCTGGTCAAGCGTCCCAAGCTGTTGTTGCTGGATGAGCCCATGTCTGCGCTGGACAAACAGATCCGCCAGAAAACGCAAATCGAACTGGTGCGGATCCTTGATCAGGTGGGCGTGACCTGCGTCATGGTGACTCACGACCAGGAAGAAGCCATGACCATGGCCAGCCGCATTGCCGTGATGACCGAGGGACAGATTGTGCAGACCGGCACGCCGCAGGAAGTGTATATGTTTCCGAATTCGCGCTTTGTCGCCGGATTCATCGGCTCGACCAATATCTTTACCGGAACCATCGTGGTCGACGAGCCGGACCATATCGTGATCGAAAGCGATGAACTGATGCGTCCGCTGTTCGTCAATCACGGCGTCAGCGAGCCGCTTGGCATGGAAGTGTTCGTTTCCATTCGTCCCGAGCAGATTCGGGTACTGATTGACCAGCCCGATGACGAAACCAATATCGGACATGGCATGGTCACGCACGTGGCCTGGATGGGCAGCTACACGCTCTATCAAATTCGCCTGGATGCCGGCAAGATCATCGAGGCCAGCGTGCCCGGCATCGAGCTGGCGCAGGAAAACGCCCCCGGCATTGACGACGAAGTCTTTGTCACCTGGGGGCCGGATAGCGCAACGGTGCTGCCATCATGAAATCGTTGCACTCGCTGCGCAATTATCGGCCCGACCAGCGCGCGTGGGCGATTCTGCCGCCGTATATCTGGCTGGTGCTCTGTTTGCTGGTGCCGTTTTTCATTGTCCTGAAAATCAGTTTTTCAGAGTCTACGTTTGGTATTCCTCCCTATGGACCGCTGGTACAGGTTGAGGATGAGGTGCTGACGCTGTCCCTGCATTTCGAGGGATATCTGCTGCTTCTGACCGATCCGCTGTTTATCGGCGCCTACCTCAAATCGCTGAAAATGGCCCTGGTCACCACCGTATGGTGCGTGCTTATCGGCTATCCGATGGCATACTATATCGCCCGCTCTGCGCCACGCTTGCGCAATTTGCTGCTGCTGGCTGTCATCCTGCCATTCTGGACCTCGCTGCTGTTGCGCGTTTATGCCTGGATCGGCATTTTGCGCAACGAAGGTTTGCTGAACCAGTTTCTTATGTGGATCGGCATCACTTCGGCGCCGATAGAGATCTACCGCACCGATATGGCGGTGTATATCGGTCTGATATACACCTACCTGCCGTTTTTTATCCTGCCGCTGTACACGAATCTGGTCAAGATGGATCACCGTCTGTTACAGGCCGCCTATGATCTTGGCGCCCGGCCGTGGAAGGCTTTTTTCACCATTACGCTGCCGCTGTCGGTTCCCGGCGTCATTGCAGGCGCCATGCTGGTGTTCATTCCCACGGTGGGCGAGTACGTGATTCCCGAGCTACTGGGAGGAACCAATACATACATGATGGGTCGCCTGATGTGGGATCAGTACTTTACCGACACCAACTGGCCGGTGGCGGCAGCGGTGGCCGTGACCATGACGCTTTTCCTGCTTATTCCGCTTGTGATATTCCAGTACAGCCAGGCCAGGGCTCTGAAAGGGCGGGACGCATGAAACAGGAAAATATCTGGCTCAAATGGCTGCTTCTGGGAGCAGGGCTGCTGTTTCTGTATATTCCCATTTTCTGCCTGATTGTGTTTTCGTTCAATGAGTCGGCCCTGGCTTCCAGCTGGTCCGGTTTTTCGCTGCGCTGGTACCAGAGCCTGGCACAGGACCGGGCCTTGCTCAGTGCCGCCTGGCTGTCGCTGCGGATTGCATTTCTGACGGCGACCGCCGCGGTCATTATCGGTACCTGGGCCGGCTATGTGCTGGCGCGCAAGGGCCCGTTCAGAGGGTTTGGCCTGTATATCGGCATGCTGAATGCGCCGCTGGTTATTCCGGATGTGATTTTGGGCATTTCGTTGCTGCTGATGATCATCGAAATTCGCAATATGACCGGTTTTCCGGAAAGCAACGGCATTTTTACGATCTGGCTGGGTCATGTTACGCTATGTGTGGCGTATGTCTCGGTGGTGATTCAGTCGCGTGTGCGTGAACTGGACCGTTCCCTGGAAGAAGCCGCGCTGGACCTGGGCGCCCCCCCGTTACGGGTGTTCTTTACCATCACGCTGCCGCTGATCGCGCCAGCGCTCGTGTCGGCCTGGCTGCTGGCTTTTACATTGTCCCTGGATGATGTGGTTATTGCTTCCTTCCTGAATGGTCCGGGCTATACTACCCTACCAATTGAAGTGTTTTCGCGCGTTCGGCTGGGCATCAAGCCCGAAGTCAACGCGCTGGCAACCCTGATGATTCTGCTGGTCGGGACATTCGTGATTGTTGCCAATTATTTTCAGGGACGTGCAAAGCAATGAGTGTAATACGCCAATATGGGCTGAAACGATGCAGTACTTGTGTAAAAGCGCGCAAATGGCTGCAGGATCGCGGTGAGCAGGTTGAATTTACCGATTACCGGGATGAACCGGCAGACAGCGCGCTGCTGAAGAGCTGGGCCAAGGCCGCAGGCGGGGCGCAATTGATGATCAATCGCAACTCCCAGACCTGGCGTGGTTTGCCCGAAGATCGCAAGACGCCCGCTACCGAACAGCAGTGGCTGGCGCTGGCCGCAGAGTTTCCGTCATTGATCAAGCGTCCGGTCACGATGTTTGCCGACGGTACGACCACATTCGGGTTTGCCGAGAGCACCTTTGCTGCCCATCTCTCGTAACAGGTAGGATCATGGAATTGAAATCACAGGAGCAATTGAAACGCGACGTCGCGCAGGCTGCCGTCGCGTATATCCGGCCGTTATTTGGTGCGGACGCCGTAATCGGCGTGGGTACGGGTTCAACCGCCGATCTTTTCATTGACGAACTGGCCAAATACAAACATGAATTTGCCGGCGCTGTCGCCAGTTCTGAACGCAGCGCAGCACGGTTGCGCGAGCACGGCGTGCGGGTGCTGGATCTGGCCGAGACCGCTAAGCCTTTGCCGGTTTACGTGGACGGCGCCGATGAAATCAATCCCTTGCTGCAGATGGTCAAGGGCGGAGGCGGGGCGCACACACGGGAAAAAATTGTAGCCGCTGCGTCCGAACGATTTGTCTGTATCGTGGACGAAACAAAATGTGTAGATCTGCTGGGCGCTTTTGCCATACCGTTAGAGGTGATTCCCATGGCCGTACCCATTGTGATGCGCAAAATAGCCGCGCTGGGCGCTAACGCGACGGTGCGTGCGGGCTTTGTGACAGATAATGGCAACCCGATACTTGATGTTGCGGGCATGCGTCTGGCCGATGCCCGCGAGATGGAAACAACCATGAACGCGATTGCGGGCGTTGTCACTTGCGGTCTGTTCGCACTGGAGCCGGCAAGCGTGGTCATGGTTGCGAAGCAGCAGGGGGTAGACATTCGCGAACGCTGATGTCATATTCCTGTCATTGAACGGTCTTAAACTTCTCCTATCTTTCTTATTGCAGGCATCGCCATGGCACAACATACCAACACCCGCTTTGATGCGGAACTCGAAGATATCCGCTCCCGTTTCTTGCGCATGGGTGGTCTCGTAGAGGCAATGATCGAAGACAGCATGCTGATTCTGGCCGATGGCAATCTGAGCGTGGCGGAACGGGTGTTCGAGCGTGAAAAGGAAGTCAATCGCCTGGAAATGGATATTGACCAATCCATTGCTCAGGTACTCGCATTGCAGCAACCCACTGCCGGGGATTTGCGCCTGGTGATATCGGTCTCTAAAATGCTGACCGACATGGAGCGCTCGGGAGACGAAGCAGAAAAAATCGCCAAAATGGCGCGTCGCCTGTACGAAAATCCCACTCGCTACGAGCCCATCGTAGATATGACACACTTTGCCGTCGGCGTTCAGAAAATGCTCAATCGCAGCCTGGATGCCTTTGCACGCAGGGATGCCATTCTGGCCGCTGAAGTCGTGCGCAGCGACAAGAAAATCGACAAGCAGTGGAAAAGCATACTGCGTGAGGTGAGCAGCTATATGATTGAAGATCCGCGCACCACCTCGGCATGTATAGATTTGATCTTCATCGCACGCGCTCTTGAGCGGATCGGCGATCATGCCAAAAATATGGCAGAACGGGTCATTTATCTGGTGCAGGGCGAAGATGCCCGTCATACCAGTGTCAAGAACGTTGAATCCATCGCGCGTGGAGACGAAGAACCTCCGGTGGCGCCGTCAGCCTCGGCCGAGGTATCAGGCCAGGGCAACTGACGTTTTCCGGTCGTCAGTTGTCCGAGTCGAGCACGCGCTGCCATCGGTGGCAATAAACAGAGCGTGCACGATATTCAATCTGTGATATCTCTTGCGCCATGCCCGATTGGTGATGTCTCGTAAGCAATATCAATATGCATAAGCAGCACTAATAAATATAAATGATTCCGCACGAAAGTGCGGATTTTTTTGCCATGAAAACGGCTTTTGCATATCGACGCAGACCGCAGCAGGTAAGCAGGGGGCATGACCGCAGGCAGCGTCGGGCTACAGGCTCCTGAACCTGGTTGTGCCTGCTGCGGACGCGACGGTCAATCCAGCATCTTCAGGCGCGCCGC
Source organism: Advenella sp. (assembly GCA_035304425.1). Taxonomy (GTDB): domain Bacteria; phylum Pseudomonadota; class Gammaproteobacteria; order Burkholderiales; family Burkholderiaceae_B; genus Advenella. The sequence continues at coordinate 991 of DATGQC010000215.1, read as the reverse complement.
TCACAAAAAACCGGGCCAGGCCCGGTCAAGATGCTGTTATTGCGTGTGCAATAAGTGACGCAGCATTGCTGCACAGGAAATGCTTCAGGCCGAAGGCGGCACGTAACCCTGGGCTTCAACGTCCACATCATCAAACAGGAAACTTTCCATTTGCTGCTGCAGATATTTACGGGCCCGGGCATCAGCCAGGTTCAGGCGGTTTTCATTGACAATGCGTGTTTGAATGTCGGTCCACTGCTGCCAGGCTTCCTTTGAAACCGAGCGCCAGATTTTAGCGCCCAACTCTCCCGGATAGGGGGGATAGTCCAGACCTTCGGCCTCTTTTTTCAGTTTGACACATTGAATCATTCGGGCCATGGCAATTCTCGCTTAAAGTTTTTTGATAAAGATATGACTGTTGCGGCTACGATTGTAGTTCATTTGCTTTTCCTGGGGCAAATCGCTGATCGTACCCTGTACGAAGCCGCGTTTGATAAACCAGTGCGAGGTGCGCGTGGTCAGCACGAATAACTTTTTCATTCCCATGGCGCGTGCGCGCGCTTCAGTGTGGCGCAAGAGCATTTCCCCTTCACCGGAGCCCTGCCATTCGGGATTGACGATCAGGCAGGCCATTTCCGCCATCTGGTCTGCGGGGAACGGGTTGAGGGAGACGCAGCCATAAATAACGCCGTCGTGCTCCAGGACGGTGAAGCGCTCGACGTCTCGCTCAATCACATGACGGCCGCGCGGCACCAGTGTGCCGTCCGCCTCCAGCGGTTCGATCAGTTGCACGATCGCGCCAATATCGTCAATGGTCGCGGTGCGCAGGTCATCCAGCGTATCCTCGACCACCATGGTGCCAACGCCATCATGAGTGAAATATTCCAGCAAAATACTGCCATCCAGGTCGAATGGAATCAGGTGAGCGCGCGCCACGCCCCGTTTGACCGCTTTGGCGGCGTGAGACAGATAGCTGCGTGTGTCCACATCAAGGGCGCCTTCGCGGATCATG
>DATGQC010000214.1:0-2877 GCA_035304425.1 Advenella sp. | reverse complement strand
ATATTGAATCATTGCGGCTATCAGGTAGTCGCCATCACCGGCAAGCATGCTGCACATGATTATCTGAAAAAGCTTGGCGCCGCCAGAGTGATACCCGTTCCCGATCTCGAATCAGGCGGACCGCTGGCTTCGGGTCAATGGGCCGGCGCAATCGACTCAGTGGGAGGTTCGGTTCTGGCATGGTTGCTGCGCACCACAAAACCGGAAGGCATTATTACCGCCTTCGGTAATGCTGGTGGCGCCGAACTGTCCACCAGCGTATTTCCTTTCATCCTGCGCGGAGTCAAACTATTGGGCATCAATGCGGGCGGACCGATAGCGCTACGCAGGAAAATCTGGACCAAGCTGGCCACGGTTTATCGCCCTGATCACCTGAATGATATCTGCCACGTGATATCGCTCCACGACCTGCCACAGGTCACCAAAAAGATGCTGGAACGCAAAACAACGGGTCGCCATGTCATCGACATGGCGCTTTGAACTCCTTAGCTGACAGACTTAATATGAACACATGCCAGACACTGAACGCTCTATTTTTGCCCAGAAGCATAGCGATTCTGGGCGCCTCTAACACGGCCGGCAAATCGGGAGCCGTACCCATAGCGCTACTGCTTGAGGCCGGATATACAGGAAAAATTTACCCCGTCAATCCCGGGCAGGATACCGTTTACGGCCTGCCATGCTACGCCAGACTGAGCGATATCGATGCTGAGATCGACCTGGTCATCATTGCCATTCCCGCGGCCCACGCACTTGCCGCGCTTGAAAAATCCCGGCCTCGCCAGATCGGAAACGCAGTGATATTCACTTCCGGATTTGCCGAGATAGGAGATGCCGGACGTAAACTGCAGGAGCAGCTTCATTCCTTTGCACAGGAACAGCACATACGGCTTCTGGGACCGAACTGCCTTGGTTTTATCAACGTTCGCCACAACGTTTACGCGACATTCTCACCTGCTCCGCTCAACGGTCGCGTACCCGCAGGCACCATCGGGATGGTCACCCAAAGCGGCGCATTCGGCGCGTATGCCTATTGCCTGGCGCGTGAACGCCAGCTCGGCCTGTCGTTCTGGATCAGCACCGGAAACGAAAGCGATCTTGATGTTGCCGACTGCATCCAATGGCTGGTCGACGACCCCGATACCAGCGTGATCATGGCCTACATTGAAGGCAGCAAAAAGGGCGACAAGCTCAAACGTGCTTTATCCGCAGCCAATCAAGCCGGCAAACCGGTCGTCGTCACCAAAATCGGCAGGACTGAATCGGGGGCCAAAGCTGCGGCCTCGCATACCGCAGCCCTGGCCGGCGACGATGCCGTTTATGACGCACTGTTCAAGCAGTACGGTGCAATCCGGGCCGCTACGATTGACGAGTTTTTCAATATAGGGCACGCGCTTAGCAAATGGCCACACTACCCGGCCAGCCGCAATCTGGCTATTATGTCCATCTCTGGCGGTGTCGGCGCGTTGATGGCCGATGAAGCTGATGAACACGGGCTCAATCTGCCTGCGCCACCGGACGAAGTGAAAACCAGGTTACTGAACCGCATTCCGTTTGCTGGTGCGAATAATCCGGTAGACATTACCGGCCAGGCCCTGACCGACCTCTCTATCCTTTTGGATACCGGCCGCGACCTGCTTTGTACCGGCAATTACGCTGCCTTGGCTATTTTTCTGGCGGCCGCCGGATCCTCGGAAACACTGTGGCCTCATCTGGAAGAGATGGTCAACGCACTCCACACCGAATACCCTGATGTACCACTGACGATCATTGCGCTACTGCCCCCCGATCGCAAGAATCTGCTACAGAAAAAAGGGGCATTGGTGTTTGCTGACCCAAGCGTGGCCATCCGTACCCTTGCGGGGATGATGCGCGATCGACCACCAATGATCCCGGCCATCGTTGACGAACAGTCTTTTGAGCATCTGCCTGATGGCGCTGCCTCATTGAACGAGGCGGACTCGCTGACCGTGCTTAAAAAGGCAGGCATTCCGGTCATTCCGTTTGCCGTTGCAAAATCACCCTCTGAGGCACAGGCGATTGCCCGCCAATGGGACGGCCCGGTCGCGATGAAAATTGTGTCGGCGGATATTTTGCATAAAAGCGATGTGGGCGGTGTCAAACTTGGCATCAACGGTGAACAGGCTGTCTCAGCCGCTTACCATGACATCCTGCGATCCGTACGATCCCACATGCAACAAGCAACGATTGATGGTGTGCTGGTGGCGCCCATGCGCAGCGGCGGGATCGAATGCATTATGGGCGTGCATCAGGATCCGGTTTTTGGACCCGTTGTCATGTTCGGGCTGGGCGGGATTTTTGTGGAACTGCTAAAGGATGTCAGTTTTCGTCTCGCTCCATTCGGTCAAGACGAAGCGCTATCGATGATTCAGGAAATTCGGGCGACAGCCTTGCTTACTGGCGCCAGGGGCCAGACCCCGACGGATATTCTGGCGCTTGCCGACAGCCTTGTCAAACTATCAAGACTGGCCTGCAAATTGCGTGACCAGATTGAATCAATCGACATCAATCCAATCTTGGCGTTACCTGAAGGCCAGGGCGTGTTGGCGCTGGATGGCGTTATTGTCCGCAATCAGATTGCATAAGCGCTGAACTGAGCCGGCGTGTCCGACATCGACCTGAATTACAACAATGATATGGACACGACCACAGGCACGCCGGCGTTCTCTCCTTCAGTACCATACCGGGACTGAATGTAAAGATAGCGGACAGCTATTGGCGCAGTCTTTCCAGCCGACCGTGCAGACACGGGCAGATGCGCAGAGCGGATATATTGCGATCGGCAGCGCCTGCGCGCATGGCCCGTCTTTTCAATCGCCCAACGGGTTGGAGGTGCTTATTCTGTTGACAGTAAAG
>DATGQC010000213.1:0-7484 GCA_035304425.1 Advenella sp. | reverse complement strand
ATTGGCGGCGAGCATCAATCGCCTTTGCAATCTGGAAAGCAAACCGTTCTTCGCCATAATATTTAATGACCTCCTTCATGTTGTCCACACTGGCCTGGGCCAGCCACTGCGCGGCCGTCTGACCGCGACTTGTATCCATTCGCATATCCAGTGGCCCGTCCCGCATGAACGAGAACCCCCGGGTTGCATCATCAATCTGTGGCGATGAAACGCCTAAATCCATCATGACGCCATCAACCTGCGTCACACCCTGCTCGGCCAGCGCCGGCACCATGGTGGCAAAGCCATCATGAATCACCGTTACCCTGGCATCCTCGCGACTTAACTGCATTGCCGCCTCTATTGCACGCGGATCCTTGTCAAACACAAACAACCGGGCACTTTTGCTCAGGGCGGACAGCAGCAGGCGACTGTGCCCACCCCGACCAAAAGTTCCATCTACGAACACCCCATCGCGCTTTGCCGGTGGCGCCCACTGCCTGATTGCTGCAGATTTGGCGTGAAAATCGGCAAGTATCAGCGCATTGACGGTTTCTTCATACAAAACCGATTTGTGTTCGTATCCTGCTTCTGCCATCACAGTGAAAAATGCTCAAGACTGTCAGGCAGACCCTTGGCCAGATCCTGCGCCTGTTGCTGCGCAAAGATCGTGGCATCCCATAAATCAAAGTGCTTGCCCATGCCGACCAGCACCACATCTTTCACAATGCTGGTCGCCATCCGCAATTCAGGCGCAATCAAAATACGACCCGAACCATCTATTTCAACGTCCTGGGCATTGCCCAGCAACATGCGCTGCACGTGACGAGCCGACATGGGAAACGCCATAATGGCCTCGCGTTTTTCTTCCCATACCGGGCGCGGGTATATGAGCAAACCACCGTCAAAGTTGCGGGTGACAGTCAGGGCGCCTTCTGCAGCCTCGGCCAGGGCGTCACGATACCGGGTTGGAATCGTCATCCTCCCCTTGGCATCCAGCGTGAGCGCACTGTTTCCCTGAAATATCACTTTGATCCCACAATTTTGCACAAAATCCTACTTTTTCCCACTTTAAGTGAATGCGCGCAAATGGTCAAGTTCTATTTAGTGACTTTTTCCAATCACAACAAAGACTTAGCCAACTTCGCCGAAAACGCGAAATTTTTGCTTATAAAAATCAGGGAGTTAAAATTAATTACAGGAAAATGTCAGAAACAGCCGCTAATTTCGGAATAATTATTAGCATTTATTAACATTAGCGACGTGTGAGAAAAAGAAGACAGGAAAGGTCTGTAAGCCGGATTCTGTAAACCGGTTTCCCGGTTGGCAATCATTCCTCTGGCAACCTTATTACTAAGGCGCTCAAGCCATCTACCCGCATGCTTGGACGAGCCGCCCTTCGTGACGAATCACACGCATGCCTATTTGATGTTGCTCCGGATAGAGGTTACCGCGTTTCACCCTGACGCGCTGCCATCCTTGCAGATGGCGCCATACGGAAGTCGCCGTATCAGTGCGGTTAAGCCCGCACGCCAGTCTCGTCTCTGTGGCCCTGTTCCTCGATGGCGTAAGCCACCGGACGGCTGTTAGCCGCTATCCTGCCCTGCGGAGTCCGGACATTCCTCGATACCGATGTACCGCGATTGCCCGACCTTTCCTGCGACCACTATTGTAACCGTGATAATGCCTCGCAAGCCAGTGATATCCACAAGTGAGCCCAGGAATAATGCGACAATGTGGGTATTGTTCAATTTCAGCTCTTTCAGGCTCTCTCTTTCGGGTTCGCAGTTTCCTTATGGCAGCAAATACGCTCATCACGCTTCTGAACGCACAACTGGCTTTCGGCCACCACGCCCTGCTTGACCACGCCTCGCTTACCATCAATGAAGGCGACCGCATCGGCCTGATCGGACGCAATGGCGCCGGCAAGTCGTCGCTGTTGCGCATCCTGGATGGCCGTGCCGACCCTGACGACGGGGAAGTGTCGCGACTCAGCTCGCTACGCTCAATGACAGTCGAGCAGGAACCCGAACTGCCCGAAGAAAGTACGGTATATGACACCATTGTCGGCGATTTTCTGAGCACCGAAGACTGGCAGCGTCCCACCCGCGCCAACATGATGATTGAAGAACTGGGCCTGTCGCCCGACAGCCAGATCGCCGGCCTGTCCGGCGGCACCCGCAAGCGGATTGCGTTGGCGCGCGCCTTTGTTGAGCAGCCAGATCTGCTGCTGCTGGACGAACCCACCAACCATCTGGACTTCCAGGGCATCGCCTGGCTTGAAAAACGTATTCTGCAAAACCGTGGCGCCTGCGTAGTCATTACTCACGACCGACGCTTTCTGGATGCAATCACCACCCGGATCGTGGAACTTGACCGGGGCAAACTGCACAGTTATCCCGGCTCGTTCAGCCAGTGGCAGGTGCACAAGGCCGAGTGGCTGGCTGCCGAAAAACTGCAGAACGAGCGTTTTGACAAAGTGCTGGCGCAGGAAGAAGTGTGGATACGCAAGGGTGTAGAAGCCCGTCGTACCCGCAACGAGGGCCGCGTCAGGCGACTGGAACAGTTAAGGCGCGAGCGCAGCGAAAGACGCGAGCGCGTGGGCAACGTTAACTTTGCAGTGACCACCGGCGAGCGCTCCGGCAAACTGGTTGCCGAACTGAAAAACGTGAGCAAGACGTTCGGCGACAAAACGGTGATCCGCGATTACTCCACCACCATCATGCGCGGCGACAGGATCGGCATTATCGGTCCCAACGGCGCCGGCAAAACCACGCTGCTGAAAATCATTCTGGGCAAACTCGCTCCCGACAGCGGCAACGTCAGGCTGGGCACCAATCTGTCGGTGGCCTATTTCGATCAGATGCGCGAACAGCTGGATGACAATGCCGCCCTGACCGAAGTGATCAACCCCGGCAGCGAATGGGTGGAAATCGGCAACCAGCGCAAGCACGTCATGAGCTATCTGGGCGACTTCCTGTTCTCGCCTGCCCGGGCGCAGTCTCCGGTCTCCAGCCTGTCAGGCGGCGAACGTGCTCGCCTGCTGCTGGCGCGCTTGTTTGCCCGGCCGGCCAATGTGCTGGTGATGGACGAGCCCACCAACGATCTGGATATTGAAACGCTGGAGTTGCTGGAAGAACTGCTGCAGGAGTTTTCCGGTACCGTATTGCTGGTCAGCCACGATCGTACCTTTCTGAACAACGTGATCACCCAAACCATTGCCTGCGAAGGCAATGGCCAATGGCGCGATTACGTAGGCGGCTACGACGACTGGCTGGCCCAGCGCCCTGCATCCATACAAGAGGAGCAGGATAACGCGAACGCGTCAACGCCGGCAAAGAATACGTCAAAGCAACCCCAGACGAGCGCCCGCAAGGACAGCAAATCGGGCCGTCTGAGCAACTGGGAGCAGCAGGAGCTGGATCGCATTCCCCAGGACATTGTCGCACTGGAAACGGAACAAAGCGAGCTTACCCAGCATCTCTCGGAACCGGACCTGTATGCCGATGGCCCGGAAAAAGCGGCCAGTATTCACGAACGCCTGCTGGAAATTGAAGAAACCCTGCTGGCCAAGCTGGAACGCTGGGAATTGCTCGAAAGCAAGAAAAGCTGATCAGCCGTTGACGATAGCAATCGACAGGCCATCCCAGCCTTTGCTGCCCACGGTCTGAAACGCCGTGGCCGACAGACGCTCATCGCCGGCGATATCATCAAAAAAACGACGCAAGCCTTTGATATTGCTGCCGTCCGAATGCGCGTCCAGAATCTGCCCCTGGCGCACCACATTATCGGCCACGATCACCGTTCCGGGCGCAGACAGCTGCAGCGCCAATTCCAGATAGCGAGGATTGTTTTCCTTGTCCGCATCCATAAAGATGAAATCGAACGGCGCAGCGCCTTCATCAATCAGCGCCTGCATCAGAGCGGCTGCACGCCCCAGGCGGATCTCAACTTGATCCTCCACAGCGGCAATACGCAGACTTTCGCGCGCCACTCGCACATAGTTTTCGTCAAAATCCAGCGTCAGCAATCGGCCATCAGGCCCCATGCCCAACGCCATCCAGACCGTACTGTAGGCGCCCAGCGTGCCCAGCTCCAAAATCCGCTTCGCTCCCTTGATGCGCACCAGCAGGTTCAGCAGCTTACCCTGGTTGGGCGCCACCTGAATCGCCGGCAAGGCGTGCGCCTCGCAATGAGCAAGCACTTTGGCAGGAATGGTATCGTCCGCCAGGAGCAGACTGTTGAAATAATCATCGACCGCTACGTAACGCTCGGGGGTAATCTGAATTTTCATAACATTAAGACTCTAATAACAAAAGGAGCCGACGGTCATTGCCGGTTCCGCCTGGCCTGCGCAGGCAACAGACGAATGTGTCAATATACGCGGCGATCAGCACTGCATCATGATGCATCGCCTTACCCGCGTATTGTTTTCCGGCGCTGATCCGGCGCGATATCGTCAGAACAAAGATAACTGCGGCGCATTTACCGGTCCCGCGGACATCGGAAGACCAGTGTGAGAGACCGCGACCGGGACTGACCCGGATCAGTTCAGACTGGCGCAGCGCCAGGACTGAGCCCATTGTGGCTGACGCGCTCGCATTCGTACGCGTGATCCATGCACCATCAGCCCGTCTGATCAATCGGCAAACGACCAATTCAGCGTTTCACCAGCTGCCAGCGGCACCAATTCGGTGGCCCCATATTCAAGTGTAAACGGAATTTCAAAGTCCCTGCGCTCCAGCGTTACCGTTGCTGTATTGACGGGTAAGCCATAAAAGGCAGGGCCGTTCAAGCTGGCAAACGCCTCCAGTCGGTCCAGGCGCCCTGCTTGCTCAAATGCCGTGGCGTACAATTCCAGCGCATGCAATGCAGTATAACAACCGGCGCAACCGCAGGCATGTTCCTTAAGCCCCCTGGCATGCGGCGCACTATCGGTTCCCAGGAAAAAACGATCGCTGTCGCCGGTAGCGGCGGCAACCAAAGCCAAACGATGCGTTTCACGCTTCAATACCGGCAAACAGTAATAGTGCGGCCGGATCCCGCCGGTAAAAATTGCATTGCGGTTGTACAGCAGATGATGCGCCGTAATCGTTGCCGCCACAGGCCCCTGCGCCTGGGTCACATAATCGACGCCCTCTTTGGTCGTAATATGCTCGAACACCACTTTCAGCGATGGATAACGCTGACGCAGGGGAATCATTACCCGGTCAATAAACACCGCCTCGCGATCGAACAGGTCAACGGTCTGATCCGTGACCTCGCCATGCACTAATAAAGGCACGCCGTGTTTCTCCATCGCCGCCAGCGCCTTGTCGCACTGGTCCAGCAGATTAGTCACGCCGGCATCTGAATTGGTGGTTGCGCCAGCCGGATACAATTTGACCGCATGCACGAAATCAGAAGCAGCGGCCTGTGCAATATCCTGCGCGGTCGTCCCTTCGGTCAGATACAAAGTCATGAGTGGGGTAAAGGTCGCGGGATCGCGCCCGGCTGCTTGCAGCGCCGACACAATACGGTCGCGGTAGGCCCCGGCCTGTTCCACCGTCGTTACCGGCGGCCGCAGATTCGGCATGATAATGGCGCGCCCGAACTGGCGCGCCGAATGTGCGACCACGGCTCGCAGCGCCTCCTGGTCCCGCAGATGCAGATGCCAGTCGTCTGGCTGAATAAGGGTAATGGCAGTATCTGTAATCAACATAATGATGGGTATCCTTTTGATGACCAATACTATACAGAAAACCACGGGGAAATTTCGTGCCGGCGCGTCTGCCGCGTACAGAAGCAGCGGCCGGCCACATTCTGCGCAACATTTAAGCAGGGCCGCATCTTCCCGGCGCCAAGGGGTGGACGGCGCAAATCCAGGCAGTTGGCACAGGCAACAGTGGCTTACCCTGACCAAGGGCTGAACAAAACACGGTAAGGCCCCAGGCAAAGCGGCTTATGCACGACAACGCTAATAATTCTTAACAAATCGACGATTTTCTGAAAAATCGCAAAAATCACACATAAGCCCGTCTATTTCAACCAACTTCGTTTATTTTGATCTCAAAAAACAATATCTGTATTTTTTGGCAATTTCGCATAAAAAAAAACTATGCAAGAGGCAAATTACACGTTATTCTCTCCCATGTACGAATATACACACGCCTTTATGGAGATTTACAAATATGGCAACAACTTCAGAAAAACCAGCCCGTAAGCCAAACGCAGCTTTCATGAAACCGCTGACTCCCAGCGCTGAGCTGGCTCAAGTAATCGGCAGTGATCCGTTACCTCGTACAGAAGTGACCAAGAAAATCTGGGAATACATCAAAAAACACGATCTGCAGGACCCTAAAAACCGTCGCAACATTAATGCCGACGCCAAACTGCGGCCCATTTTCGGTAAAGATCAGGTCAGCATGTTCGAAATGACAAAGCTGGTCAGCACACATCTGAAATAATCTGCTGTGCACTACTGGTTAAAAAAAACGAATCCTGTGGATTCGTTTTTTTTCGCCTTCCTTTATTCGCCTTCCTTTATATACTGCGCAGCAACACATCGAATCATCTGTTCGGCAAACTGTGTCGACGCTCTGCTCCGGGAGAAGGTCTTATCGCAACGGCACATCTGCGGCCCCATCAATCGCATATGCGCCACTTGCCAAACAACGCTGCCGTGAATGCCGGACTATAGGCAAAACGGCACCCTTGCCATGTCGGGACCCAGCTGCGCTATGCGCGGATATACACCCATCCACTCTGTTGCAGCCGGGCAAGCTCAACAATGGCCCCTTGCGGCAATACCTGAAGCGGCGCCCTGTTCTGGCGATTCGCGCGCTTCAGCGTATTGGGACATAACCAGGTAATGGCATCAAGCTGCGCTTGCGGCTCATCCAGCGCAGCCAGCACCGCCTGAGCATTGAGCACGATCCTGACGTGCGCATCGGGCTCGTCACGCAGCAGGTTACCAGCGTTGCTGCGGGCGCGCTGCAGCGCATCTGCAGTTGGCGCATGCAGCACCACTTTCAAAACAGCCTGTTCGGTCATCATAATTCACTTTCAAAAGCGCCATTATCTCATCGTTCAACACGTCGTGCGAACAGCGCCCTTGCGCGCCCGACATCTGCTCTGCACTTGAACAATCCGTTTGGCTGAAGTCTCCCATCAAGACGTTCTGGCCGCACGATGCAGCATGGCTGCCATACCCTTCACCCGGTTTCAAAAGTGCTGATAGACGCGCTTATCCTTGAATCGTAATCAGTCAATATGGCTATTGGTTGGTTTGCGCTAACGCCCGCTCAAGCCATCGAGCCTGGCCCATTACGTTGCCGCAACAATCGTGCGCGGTGTCGGCTTCAACCGCTACCCGGAGCATGTACTCACCACTGCCACTCTATTTCAATGAAACGGTGAGGTTCACAACTGATTTATTTATTTGCATGCGCGATCCGCGCTATATTGAATTCGACAGGTCGCGATCAAACAGACATGCTGTTGTGCCGAACAATTGAATGCCTGCA
>DATGQC010000212.1:0-4345 GCA_035304425.1 Advenella sp. | reverse complement strand
GAAAAACTAATTGAATTAACGTTGCTTTGCTGCCTGCCGCAGTTGAGGAACTGATTCGGCAAGCTGTTTCCATTGCTGCGACTCCTGCTTCATTTGCTCATTTAACTGGGCTGGCGAAGAGAACGTCGCCTGGGCGCCAATATCAGCCAGGCGTCGGGAAAAAGCGGCGTCCTGGGCAATCCGACGCGTCGCATCGGCCAACGTCTGCACGATCGGAGCAGGCGTATCTGCAGGCGTCAGAAGGCCGAACCATACGCTTAGATCCAGATCAACGCCCAGTTCGTGCAGTGCCGGAACCGAGGGCAGCGCCGCATTGCGTTCTTTGGATGTCACGGCCAACGCGGTCAAACGCGCCGATTGGAGATAGCCCAGGACGACGGGCACAAGGGAAAACACCGTGTCGATCTGACCGCCGATCACATCGTTGGTCGCCTGCGCGCCTCCTTTATATGGCACGTGCAGCATGGGCGCCTGGGCGCGGTGCTTCATCAGCTCCACGTACAGGCTAAGCTGGGCGCTGGATATCGTATATTTTCCTGGTGTCGCACGCGATTTGCTGATCATTTCCTGTACATTGGCGAATGCGGAATCAGTCCGTGTCGCGATCACAAACGGCACCTTAGCAATGACGCTCACCGGCTGGAAGTCATCAATCGGATCAAAAGAGGGAATCGGTCCGAACACGGCATTCAGTGTCGGCGTGCCGCCGCCGAACAACACGGTATACCCATCGGGTTTCGCATTAGCCACAAGATTGGCGCCGATATTGGTTGCTGCGCCCGGTTTATTTTCAACCACCACGGGCTGTCCCGTTACCTGACCCAGTTTTTCCGCAAACAACCGGGCAATCGTATCGGTGCTGCCCCCGGCAGGATACGACACGATCATTTGTATCGGTTTTGATGGGTATGCCTCCTGCGCCGACGCATCCGCATATGTGGTATTTACTGATACACAACAAACCAGGGTAGCAATCCAAATCCGCAAAGCCTGCATTTTTGTCTCCATTACTTATCTCGTTCAAAGCGAAAATTTTTATATGGTCATTGATACAATATGATCTATCTTTTCAAAATAAAAGTCAACATGGTTGACTAATTAAAGGTGGCGATTCATCATGATTTCTGCACGAAAGCTAGCGCAATTGCGTTCAGCCCGTTCCTTCGGCATAGGACGTTTGTTTCTATTGGCGCGCCGTGATTTTTCCCAACGGCTTTCAAAAAAAATGGCTGAAAAAACCGGAAATGCCAATCCCATTGTGGGAGGCTCCATCCTTCCCTTTATTGATCTGGAAGGGACACGAAGCACAGAAGTGGCGCGCCGCGCAGGCATCTCGAAACAGGCAGTGGGTAAACTGCTTAAGGATCTGGAAGACGCGGGTCTGGTTACCCGCTCACAGGACGAATCCGATGGCCGGGCCCAGATTATTTTTTTTACGGATGCCGGTATTGACTATTTGCTGCAAATTCATGCATCCATCAAATCAATAGAGCAGGAATACGAAGCAACATTAGGAAAACAAGAAGTGGAAAATTTGCGTAACAGCTTAAGCAAGCTGGCTTACGCTGAGGGTGCTCCGGCTAAATAAGCCCCTGGAACAGAGACTGCACACTGCCCACACGCTTCTGTGCTCTTTGCTGTCAGCAGCTGGCGGGGATCTTATCGCACAAACTCAACGCTTGGTGAGCCAGATGCGCAAACCAAGTGCGATAAATGCCAGGCCGACGACACGGTCGATCCAGATCTTCACTGTCTGATTACGCGAGACCGCCCCGGCCGCGCTGCCGGCCAGCCATGCAAAGGTGGCGTCGCAGACAAAGCCGATTACCGCATAAGCCAACCCCAGCAATAGGAACGAGACGACCTGGTTGTCTCCACCCACGGTAACAAATTGGGGGAAGAAGGCAATAAAAAACAACAGCACTTTGGGATTGGTAATGGTTGTCAGAAAACCGCGCAGCAACAGCGAGTGAGTATTGGCCACCGGCAAGGCGACGGTGGCCTGGGCTGCCCTGCGTCGCTGCAGACTGCCCAGGAACATTTTCGTCCCGAGCCAGATGAGATAGGCGGCGCCCAGAAACTTGACAATGGTAAAAAGCAACGGCGATGCCGCCAGCAGCGCAGTCAGGCCCACGGCGCTGGCGACCGTATGCGTGCAACTGCCGATGGCGACCCCTGCCGCAGAAATCACCCCGGCCCGCCGACCGTTGCCGAGGCTTTGCCCGACCACATAGGCCAGATCCGGACCAGGCGTAATCGATAGTGCAAATGCAGAGGCCGCAAAAAGCGGGAAGTGAACTATATCGAGCATGAGAATCGATCCTGGAGATGATCTGGGCGAAGGATGTCAAAGCATATCATTTCGCTTAAAACAGCGCTATGCCATTGCCAGTTTTTCGACTGCAAAAAGAGTCGCGCGCCCATGACAAATGCAATCTGACGCCGCCCTTCGTGCGCCCCCGGCCGGAAAAAATGCCGATGCTCAGCGGCTTTGGGCTGCCTGGGCCAGGCTGGCGAGAAAATTTTCCAGCAACGGCGACATGGCCTGCTTGCGCCAGCACACATACATTTCAACCACCGGCGGATCGTCCACGGCCAGCGGGCGGTAAACGACCCCATCCAGACGGTTGCGGGAGGTCAGTTCCGGCACCAGCGCGATCCCCAGACCTGCGGCGACCAGTGAGACCAGCGTGTGAGGTTGAGTGGCGCGCTGGACAATGACAGGCTTGCGCCCGTTTCGACTGAGCACCCCTTCCACCATATCACGCAAATAAGGGGAGTTTTCCGGCGTGAAACTGATGACCGGAAGCCCTTGCAGGCTGGGCAAGTCAATCGTCTCCCGGGCAGCCAGCGCGTGATTCGCGGGCAGCACAACCATGAGCGGCTCCTGCAGCAGTTGACGATTCATCAATTGCGGATGCCGGGCATGCGGTCGCATTAATCCGACATCCAAGCGGTCTTGCAACAGATCCTGCACCTGATCGTTGGAAATCATCTCGTGCAGGGTCAACTCCACGGCAGGATATTGCCGCGTGAAGGTGCCAATCGCAGTGGGTATGAGGTAATAGGCGCTGGCCGCAGTGAAACCCACCCGCAAAAAGCCGGCGTCACCACGTTGTGCCGCAGCCAGGATACCGGGCGTTTCATCCCAGCGAGCCAGCAGTGGTTTTATATGGGCCAGCAGTACTTGTCCTGCGTGAGTAAGTTGCACATGGCGCTGATTGCGATGAAAAAGCGTCGTGCCAAGCGCCTGCTCAAGCCGGCGAATTTGCTGGGACAGGGGTGGCTGCGAAATATGCATTCTGGCTGCCGCACGACCAAAGTGCAGTTCTTCCGCTACTGCAACGAAGTATCTAAGATGACGCAGTTCCATTCTGATCCAGAATCCATTGATATCAAATTCGACTTAATTATAGTCCAATAATATATTGGACGACTTACCCGGCGCCGTCCATAATCGGCTTCCAGCGGTTGGCAGTGATGCCCAAATACCGACAGCACAATCCGAGAGGCGCCAGGCAGAGGCCTTCGACCATCAGGAGATTATTTTTATGACGAGCACTTCACGCTATTGCGCATTGGCAGCGACCGCCCTGGCGTTGGCCTGCGCTACCGTTCCCGGCCATGCGCAGAGCGGCGCAACGTCCTGGCCCGTCAAACCCATCCATTACATTGTGCCATTCTCGCCTGGCGGGGTGTCCGATGGGGTCGGGCGGCTGCTGGCCGAGCAGCTCAGCGCACGACTGGGACAATCGGTCATTGTCGAAAACAAACCTGGCGTATCCGGCGTTGTGGGCACGCAATTGGTGGCGCGCGCCAAGCCTGATGGCTACACGATTGTGGGTGGGACAATCACGACCCATGCCGTCAACCCTTTTTTCATCAAAGCGCTAAGCTACGATCCGGTCAAAGATTTCACTCCCGTGGCGCTGGTCGGCATGGTCAGCAATGCGCTGGTCGTGCGTGCAGACAGTCGTTTCAGTACGGTGCAGCAGCTGATAGACGCGGCCCGCGCGCAACCTGATGCGTTGACCTACGGTACTGCTGGCGCCGGCACCTCGCAGCACCTGTCAGGGCAACTGTTCCAGTCCATCTCCCACACGCGCCTGCGCCAGATTGTGTATAAGGGCGGCGCGCAATCCATGGTCGATCTGATCGGCGGTCAGATCGACATGGTGTTCGACACGGTTGCCGCCGCGCGACCCATGATTGACGCCAAGCGAGTAAAAGTGCTTGGTGTGACAGCGGCCACGCCGCTGGCCGACCTGCCGGGCGCAAAGCCGCTGGCTCAACTGGGCTTGCCTGGTTTCGAGATGCAATCGTGGCAGGGTGTTTTTGCTCCGGC
>DATGQC010000211.1:0-15802 GCA_035304425.1 Advenella sp. | reverse complement strand
TCAGTCATGCTGATCAGTTCTGTCATGATCATAACGCTGTCCTCGCCCGCGCTGGCCGGTGTTGACGCGCCCGCCTGGGACAAGGTAAACAGCAGTTTTTTTTCCGGAAAAAAGCTTGAAGACGGCCCCTTTATTCATATTGCCGCGCCCAAAAGGGCAGCCAGCGGCGCGCAGGTGCCGTTTGCGTTTTCCATTGACTATCCGGCCACCAAAGACGACTACATCAAGAATGTGACACTGGTAGTGCCGGAAAATCCTGTACCGCTGACCGCCGTCTTTCACTTTACGCCGGAAAGCGGCAAAGTTGATATTGCGACCCGCATTCGGCTTGAAGTGGATGATTACGTTCACGTTGTTGCGGAAACCAGCGATGGTCGCTATTTTCGCAATGCCGTGCCGGTCAAGGCATCGGGAGGCTGTGGCGGCACGGTCGGTGGCGATGCTGATGCCGCCAGAAAGACCGCCGGACAAATGAAGCTGGCCGCTGTGGATCCGGTTCATGCCGGCAAACCGGTGCAGGGGCGCTTGATGATACGCCATCCCATGAACACCGGTTTGCAGCGCGACCTGATGACTCAGGGTTTTCGTCCGGCCTATTTCATCAAGAAGATCGATGTGCGTTATAACGATAAGCCGGTCATGCAGGCAGACACCTATATAGGCATCAGCGAGGATCCGAATTTCCGTTTTTTCTTCGTGCCGGATAAAAGCGGGACACTGACTGTCTTCGCAGAAGACAATGAAGGCAAACGCTATCGTCATGAAACCGATGTGACGGTGCAATGATGCGTTTCGGACTTTGTCGGTTCGCACTGTCATGTGTGATGACAGCGACCTGCGTCGTGGCTGCTGCAGCACCGTTGCAGATGCATGAGGTGGCTCCGGGAGTGTATGTACATCAGGGTGCACATCAGGATTTTGATGACGCCGACTACAGTGGTGATATTGCCAATATCGGATTTGTAGTTGGCAAACAGGCCGTCGCGGTGATTGATACCGGCGGCTCCTTCGACATCGGCAGCGCGCTTGCGCAGGCCGTGGCAAAGATTACGCCGTTGCCGATCCGTTATGTCATCAATACGCATGTTCACCCCGATCATATCCTGGGAAATGCGGCATTTGCCGGCGGCGATACTCAATTTGTCGGGCATGCCCGGCTGCCAGCGGTCATGTATGAAAGCCAGGACGCCTATCTGCGGGAGGCGCCCGCTCGCGCCGACGGTGGCAAGAATACGATAGTGCTGCCTACCATCAGGGTCTCCGAACCGCAACGGCTGGATCTGGGCGGACGAACCCTATTGCTGCAAAGCTGGGGGCCTGCGCACAGCACGACAGATCTGACTGTTCTGGATGAACAGACAGAAACGCTATGGACTGGCGATCTGCTGTTTACCGAGCGTACGCCTTCGGTTGATGGCGACGTCAAAGGCTGGCTCAAGGCGATCGATACCATCCGACAGAAGCCGGTGGCGCGACTGGTGCCGGGGCATGGTCCTGGTCCGAAAGACCAGGCCGCGGCCTGGAACGCGCTGCAACGCTATTTGCGGACGCTGCAATCGGATATCGCGCAGGGTATCGACCAGGGGCAGGATATGAGCGAAGTGATGCAGCATGCGGCGGCCCAGGAAAAGGACAAATGGCGGCTGTTTGATGTCATCAATCCGCGCAATGTGAATGTATTGTTTCCGAAAATGGAATGGCAATAGGGCTGAGAATAATGACCGGGATGGGTATCGCCACAAGACTATGGACTCTGGTATTGCTATTGGGCGCTACCCAGACAATGGCACAAGCGTCCACGACGGATCTGCATGTTCGTGTTCTGGCCGCATCGTGTGCGGCCTGCCACGGTACGAATGGCGTAAGTGTGGCGAGTACACCCAGTTTGGCGGGAATGCCGTCCACGCAGTTCCGTTCGCGCATGATGGCGTTTCGCGCCAGCAAGACAGACGCAGACGTCATGACGCAACATGCCCGCGGCTTGACTGCAGAGGAAATTGACCGCCTGGCCGTCTATTTTTCGGCCCTGCCTGCACCCAGATGAACTGCGCCTTTCCTCAAGCTATTTCAATTGCAATAGAGATTCGGCTGCATCATGGTGTGCAGTCTTTCAGAATACAGACGGGACATCAACGATGAAACGCAGGGAGTTTATCAATACATTGGGAGCAGCCTGGCTTGGCGCCGGCGCATGGCCGCTGAGCGTGAGTGCAGCACGCAATGTGCGGCAGGCGCGCGTTGTCATTGTAGGTGCAGGTTTTGCCGGCGCGACGGCGGCAAAATACTTACGCATGTGGAGTGAATATCAACTGCCGGTTACGCTGATTGAACAAAATGCGCAGTTTGTTTCGTGTCCGACCAGCAATCTGGTCCTGGGCGGTTCTGTCCAGCTATCGGCGATTACCCGCTCCTATGAAAATCTGATCCGCAAGCATGGCGTGACAGTGCGCCGGGAAACGGTACTGGCAATAGATCCAGACCGCAAGCAGGTGCGTACGGCAACCGGGCCGGTATCCTATGATTATCTGATAATGGCGCCCGGTATCAGCTTTGATTATTCGCAGTTGCCTATGACGCAGACCGATGCGGCAAAAGCGCGCGTTCCACATGCGTGGAAAGCCGGCGCGCAAACACAGGCGCTGGCCCGGCAACTGCAACACATGCGCAAAGGAGGCGTGTTCGCCATCACGGTGCCGCCGCTACCGTATCGCTGCCCGCCCGGGCCTTACGAGCGGGCCTGCCAGGTGGCATGGTATCTCAAACAGCATAATCCCACAGGCAAGGTGCTCGTTCTGGATGCCAACCCGGGCATTACGTCCAAGCGAGCGCTGTTTGAACGCAATTGGGCCGAGCATTACGCGGGACTGATAGACTATCAGCCCGGCAGCGAGCTGTCTGCCATCGACGTTGACAGCGGAACCGTCAGAACGGTTTTTGATACCTGGAAGACCGATGTGCTCAACGTCATTCCGCCGCAGGCTGCAGGCCGGCTGGCGCTGGATACCGGTTTGTCCAACAGCGAGGGTCGCTGGTGCGATGTGGATTTTGTGACGTACGAGTCGCGCAATGTGCCCGCCATTCATTTGCTGGGTGATTCGGTCGACTCGGGTCTGCCCAAGTCGGCTCATATTGCCAACTCCCAGGCCAAGGTTTGCGCCAGCAGCATGATTGCGCGCCTGGTCGGCGTTCAACCTGATCCGCTGCCTGTTTTTGCCAATACCTGTT
This sequence comes from Advenella sp., assembly GCA_035304425.1. Lineage (GTDB taxonomy): Bacteria > Pseudomonadota > Gammaproteobacteria > Burkholderiales > Burkholderiaceae_B > Advenella. The sequence continues at coordinate 12,577 of DATGQC010000211.1, read as the reverse complement.
ACAGCTATGTAGACGATATGTCGGCCATGCACGTGGCCAATGTCTATCGTTACGACCCTGAAAAAAAGGAGATGGTATCGGCGCAAGGCGGCGGTTTGTCTGCATATCCCTCTGCAAAAGAGGGCGCCGATGCGCGTTCCTGGGCAAAAAACATCTGGAGCGATACGCTGGATTGACTGGACTTATGGCTGTTCATTGTCCTGTTTCGGTCCGTGGGCTCCGCACTGCAATAACGCAACGCACAACCGACGTGCGCCTTATGCACCGCCACTGAACACCGAGGTTCGCTGCAACGCCCCGTCGCTTTGTACTGGCGCAAAGCAGGCGATTGTGGTGCATTGCGGGCGGCTGAATCTGGACTCAACGAAGTTCGGAAACTGGACCTAGACCATCAGGCAAACTTCTTCTATCTTTGATTGACATATTAAAGCAGGAGAATGCAAAATGAGTAACGCGGTAACTATCCAGACGCTTGAGGCCTTTTCCAAGGCATGGAACGATCATGACATCGACGCCCTGATGTCGTTCATGCATGACGATTGTGTTTTCGAAACCGTGGCCGGAGATCAGGTCTGCGGTAACCGGATTGAGGGGCGGGAAGCGGTAAGAAAGGCTTTTCAGGCGGCCTGGGAAAATATTCCCGACGCGCAATGGCGCAATGGCAAGCATTGGATCTCTGGCGATCGTGGGGTTTCGGAAACGACTTTTACCGGCACTCAGAAGGACGGCGCTCGCATTGAAGCCAATATGGTGGACCTGTTCACATTCAAAGACGGAAAGATTCTTGTCAAGAACGCCTTTCGCAAGAACCGTCCTGCGATTGCAGCCGGAAAATAGGCGGGAGCATCGTCATGGCAACTTTGATGCGCGCATACAATCCGCTGTTTGACCCGCTTACCGATAGCCCGACACAAGGCCAGCAGTATGCGCCGACATATTGGGTGGCTACTGCAGGCGAGCCACCGCCCGATGACGGTCCTGCGCCGGATGGACTGATTGCAGATGTGGTTGTGGTGGGTTCGGGCTTTACCGGGCTGTCCACCGCGCTGCATCTGGCCCAGGACTATCAGGCCCAGGTGGTGGTGCTGGAAGCCAATGCGGCCGCCTGGGGATGCACCAGTCGCAATGGCGGGCAGGGACAGAATGCCATGGGTCGCCTGTACCGCTCCCAGTGGATTGCAAAATGGGGTGAGCAGACGGCCAAACGGCTGGATGCGGAAATTCGCTCCGGTTTCGAATACTGGGAGTCGCTGGTAGCGCAATTCGATTGCGATGCGCAAACAGGAGGACATCTTTACACGGCGCATCGTGACAAGAAAATTGATTTTCTGCGCAATGAAAGCCGGGTGATGAATGACATTTTCGGCTATAAGACGCGCATGCTCAGCCAGGCGGAGCTGCGTGAAGAGTACGTGAATGATCAGGAAGCAAAGGCGGCCCTGTGGGAACCCCAGGGCGTCGGCGTACATCCATTGAAGCTGGCTTTCGGTTATCTGAGACGCGCACGGGAACTTGGTGTCAAAGTGCATACGTCCAGTCCGGTCATGAAAGTGGAAACGCGCGATGGCCTGCATCATTTGCATACACCGGGCGGTATTGTCAAGGCGCGCAAGGTGGCTTTCGCCACTGGCGGTTACACCACGCAGGGTGTGCATCGCATAACGCGTTCCAAGCTGATGCCGATCCAGTCCAATTCCATGGTGACGCGTCCACTGACTGCGCAGGAGCTGGCCGACGCCGGCCTGAAGTCGACCGTATTCATTACCGATACCCGGACGTTGCGCTTTTACTACCGGCTGTTGCCTGATGGCTCAGTGCAAATTGGCAGTCGTAGCGCGATTAAGGGCAAAGATGCGGCCAATCCCAAGCACCTGGAGTTGCTTAAAACCGGCCTTTACCGCAAATTTCCTTCGCTCGAGGGGGTGCCAATTGCGTACAACTGGAGCGGCTGGGTCGATGTCAGCCACGACATGATGCCGCGCATTGTCCAGCCGGATCCCTCGTTGTCGCTGTATTATTCGTTCGGCTATGGTGGTAACGGCGTATCGTCTTCGGCATGGGCAGGACGACGCCTGGCGCAGCGTATCGTGGGTCAGGACGGGGCGCAATGGGATCTGCCCATTTACAATTCCCCGTTGCCCGGACATCTGTTTTCTCCTTTCCGGCGTCTCGGACAGGCTATGCTCTATCACTGGTATTACCTGAGAGATGAGGTGATCTGATGAACCTTCGGCACTGCTCACGTCGCAAGTCTATTAGTCTGGCTCTGGCAGCGTTCGCTTTGCTGATGCTGTATTCAGCGATGCCGCCGGGCGCACGAGCGGCGCGGGCAGAAACGCTGGTGGTTGCCACCGATACCGCCTTCCTGCCGTTCGAGTTCCGGGAAAATGGCAAATATGTGGGATTCGATATAGATCTGCTGGATCTGATTACACATGAAATGGGCGCATCCTATTCCCTGCTGCCCATGGATTTTTCCAATATCTTTGCGAATCTGACAGCCGGCAAGGTGGACATGGCCATTGCCGGCATCACCATTACGCAGGATCGGGAACGCAGCGTGGATTTTTCCGACCCTTATTTTCGCAGCGATATTTCCCTGGTGGTCGCCAATGGCAATACCGACATCAATCGCTTTACCGACCTTGCTGATAAACGGGTGGGCGTCAAGCGTGGCACCGAGGCAGCCGATTATGTCAATCGCATGCTGCCACAGGCAAAAGTGACTTATTTCCAGAACATGGACGCAGGTTTTCCCTATCTTGAAGTGGCCGCCGGCAGGCTGGACGCGGTGGTTCACGATACGGCGAATGTGCGCTATTACAGCCAGAATAAAGGCCAGGGTTTGGTCAGGGTGGCGGACACCGTGGCTACACCGAATAATTTCTATGCAATAGCGATGCCAAAGAACAGCGCGCTGACGCAGCGGGTCAATGCCGCGCTACGCAAAACGATCGAATCCGGGCGCTACGCCACCATCTATCGCAAGTGGTTTGGCGTGGAGCCCGATCCGGCAAAGTTGATGATTCGCTGACTTTGTCACAAGCAGGACCAAGAGGCAATACAGGAGGGAGTAGTACCGCAGCAAGACAGACCCCCGACACATGCAATATTAATAAATTCATAGCAAAACATCGTCGCGCCCGCCCGGCGCACTTACTACAACGTTGTAAACCACCACTCGTGGAGTCAAACATGAAAAATCCGTTTATGAAAACATTGTTGTGCGCCTCGGCAACCGTGGCAACGCTCGCCTGGTCCACCCACGCAGCGGCGCAGGAAGAAGTCACCATTGGCTACCAGCAGATCGTCGGGCCCTATGTGTCCGCCATTGCGATGAAAAAATTTGATGAGCCGCTCAAGGCTGCGGGCTATACCGTCAAATGGCGCCAGTTCAGTTCGGCCGGTGATATTTCCAGCGCACTGGCTTCGGGCGGCATCCCTATCGGCGTGCTTGGCTCCACCGGGATTGCGGCCGCTGCAACGCGTGGCGTGAATATGCAGCTGTTCTGGATTCTTGACAACATTGGCCATTCCGAAGCGCTGGTGGTCCGCAAGGAGTCGGGTATCAGCAAGCCGGAAGACCTCAAGGGCAAGCGGATCGGCGTGCCGTTTGTGTCGACCTCGCATTTTCATTTGCTGGTTGCGCTGAGCAAGGTGTGGAAAATGAACCCGCGCGATGTGCGTATTCTGAATATGCAGCCGCCGCAGATCGTGGCCGCCTGGCAGCGCGGCGATATCGACGCGGCCTACGTCTGGCCGCCGGCACTGACCACGCTGCTCAAGGATGGCACGGTTCTGACCGATTCCGAGGAAGTGGGCAAGGCCAGCGTGCCAACGTTTGACGGCATTGTGGTCGATAAAGACTGGGCGCAGAAGAATCCGAAGTTCATGCAGGCCTACACCAAAGTGCTGGCAGACGCCTATGATGACTACAAACAGAACGGCGCCAAATGGACAGACAGCAGTCCAGAGGTCAAGGGTATTACCCAGATGATCGGGGGCGAGTCCAAGGATATTCTGGAAGCGATGAAAATGCTCGTCTTTCCAACAGCGGCAGACATGGCCTCTAACACCTGGCTGGGTGGCGGCGCCAATTCCGGCGCAGTCAAGGCGCTGACAGAGAGCGCTGCGTTCCTGAAGGAGCAAAAACAGATTGACTCTGTGCTTGCTGACTACAGCGGCTTTGTAAACGCCAGCTGGGTAGAGCAGGCGGCAAAGCCGAAGTAATTGCAGCTGCCATAAGCGTGAAAGGTGGCGCGCCACCTTTCACAGAATCAAAGCGTAGTTGGAGACAATCGCAATGCAAACTGTAGCCGAGAATTTATATGTGAAAGATGTCAATGTGGTGTATCCCGGGATTCGCCAGAATGACAGTGTGGTCGCGCTTAAGGATGTCAACCTGACGATCAACAGTGGTGAGTTCGTGGTCGCACTCGGCGCCTCGGGTTGTGGCAAGACAACCTTTTTAAATTTGCTGGCCGGCTTTATGTCGCCGTCGTCCGGTTCGATCCTGCTGGGCAATCAACCGATCTCCGGTCCCAGCGCGGATCGCGGCGTGGTGTTCCAAAAGCATGCGTTGCTGCCCTGGCTCAATGTCATAGACAATACCGAATTCGGCCTGAAGCTACAGGGTGTGGCCAAGGCGAAACGGCACGAGATTGCGGCCCGCAATCTGGAACTGGTGGGGCTCAAGGACTTTCATCAGCATATGATCTATCAGCTGTCTGGCGGGATGCAGCAGCGGGTGGGTATTGCTCGGATCCTGACTTGCAATCCGGCTATGTTGCTAATGGATGAGCCTATGGCGGCGCTGGACGCTTTGACCCGCGAAACCATCCAGGAGCTGCTGCTCAAGGTATGGGAAGTGACACACAAAATGTTCTTTTTTATTACCCATAGCGTGGAAGAGGCCCTTTTTCTTGGCTCCAAGCTGATCGTGATGTCGCCCCGACCGGGACGCATTACCAACACCTACGACCTGTCGTTCAACCGGGAGTTTCTGGCGGGAAAAAGTGCCAGGGAAATTAAATCAAGCCCCGAGTTCATTCGCATGCGCGAGACTGTGCTCAACATTATCTACAGCGATGAGCGTGAAGGAGACCACCATGCTTAACAAACTGTTCGGCAGATCTGCCGCGGTGCCGGGGCAGGTTTATGGCGCGCCGGGAGCTGGCGCCAGCGTGTTTATCAGCGTCGCCACGGCGATTTCATTGCTGGTGATCTGGTCCATTATTACGTACTTTGGCTGGGTAAAGCCGCTGTTTCTGCCGTCACCGACGGCGGTGTATAACAAATTCATCGTGGGCATGACCGACGGCATTGCCAATGCGACGCTTGTCGAGCATACCGTGGCCAGTCTGACCCGGGTGTTTTCGGCGTTCTTTCTGGCGTTGCTTACAGCCGTGCCGGTGGGCGTCATGATGGGAGTCAATCGCGTTGCGCGCGGGCTGTTCGACCCGGTAATCGAATTTTATCGTCCCCTGCCGCCGTTGGCTTATCTGCCGCTGGTCATTATCTGGTTCGGGATCGGCGAGTTTCCAAAGATTTTCCTGATCTATCTGGCTATCTTTGCGCCGATGGCGATTGCCGCCAGGGCAGGTGTCAAATCGGTCTCCATGGAGCAGATCCATGCTGCCTATTCCATGGGCGGAACAAACAGGCAGATTGTCTGGTATGTCATTCTGAAGTCGGCCCTGCCGGAAATATTCACGGGCATGCGCATTGGTATTGGCGTGGGCTGGAGCACGCTGGTTGCTGCCGAGATGGTGGCGGCCGATCGCGGGTTGGGGTTCATGGTGTTGAATGCGGCTCAATATCTGGCCAGTGATACCGTCATTATGGGTATTATTATTATCGGTTTTTTTGCGTTTATCTTTGACGCCCTGATCCGTTATATTGAGAAGGCCATGGTGCCCTGGAAGGGCAAGGTATAGATCGAACCGGTACATGCCGCAGATTTGCCGACATGGGTTGCCATTCGCATGGCATCCATGTCCGTTTCAGGGATAATCGCAAGCTGCTATTGCATTTGAAATTATCGCGAGCCGATACCAGGATTTATTCTCAATCTGTCGGATCACGCCTACATTAGCCTGTTACCAGAAAAAAGCAATGAGTAATCACAGAAAACGTGTCAGCCAGGGAACGGACAAGGTCAGCGCGCCCAGCCGGGCTGCCCTGAGCGCGCTGCTTTGGGAAAAGCTGTTTCGTGAAACCAGTGAGTCGCTGGGGTTGCAGGGCCGGATCCGGCAGATGCTGGTGGCCGCCATAACGCAGGGGCATTTGACGCCCGATGCGCCAGTGCCCTCCAGTCGTTTCCTGTCAGATACGCTCAAAGTGGCGCGCAATACGGTGGTGTTTGCCTATCAGGAGCTGGTTAGCGAAGGTTATCTGGTCACGCGCAACCGTAGTGGTCATTTTGTGGGTCAGGCGGCGCAGCAGCGCAATATGCTTGACATTATCGCCAGCGCCGGCGGCGATGACGAAACCGATTTCTGGCACGGGCGCATACATGCGCGGCCCAGTCAGCAACGTAATATCCGTAAGCCTGCCAACTGGCAAACCCAGCCCTATCCTTTTGTGTATGGCCAGTTTGATCCCGCCCTGTTTCCTACTTCCGAGTGGCGTGAGTGCTGCATGAAGGCGCTGTCCATTGTGGACATTCGCAGTTGGGCCCAGGATCTGATCATGATGGACGACCCCGAGATTATTGCGGCGATCCAGAACCAGGTGCTGCCGCGGCGGGGGTTCTCTGCGACCAAGGACGAAATCATGGTGACAGTGGGGGCCCAGCACGCGCTTTATCTGCTGGCGGATCTGTTGGTCCGGCCGGGCAATAAAGTGGGCATGGAAGAGCCGGGCTATCCCGACGCGCGTAATATTTTTGCCAGCCGCACCCGTCATGTGGTGCCGGTGCCGGTCAATGAAGAGGGCGTGGATGTCGAGGGTATTACCGTTGACATGGACATGATTTTTGTCACGCCAAGCCACCAATGTCCCACCGGCGTCACGATGTCCATGGCGAGACGCCAGGCGCTGCTTGAAAAAGCCAATGCTTGCAATACGGTAATTGTCGAAGACGATTTCGAATTTGAAAACAGCTTTATTGATAAACCTTTTCCGGCGCTCAAGAGCCTGGACCAGAATGGGCGTGTGATTTATGTCGGCAGTTTGTCAAAGACATTTGCGCCCGGACTGCGGCTGGGGTTCATCGTGGGCCCCAAGCCGCTGGTCGATGAATTGCGTGCGCTGAAACGGCTGATGCTGCGCCATGCTCCTTCTTTTTTGCAACGGGCCTTTGCCCTGTTCGTCTCGCTGGGCCACTACCAGTCGTTTCTGCGCAAGCAATCGCAAATCTATGGCCAGCGCGAACGGGCGTTGCGTGATGCGCTAAGGGAGTACCTGCCGACGTTTCAGATCATCTCCTCGCCAGGAGGATCTTTTTGCTGGGTACGGGCGCCGGAGCATATCGACACCACGGCGCTGACGGCGGTGGCGTTGCAAAACGGAATTGTTCTTGAGCCGGGAGAGGTATTTTTCAGCAGGGTATCCAAAGGCGCCCGGCGCTATATTCGCTTTGGTTATGGTTCCATTGACGAGCCGAAAATTGCGATTGGCATTAAAACCCTGGCTGAACTGGTCACTCAGCATTTTCCCGTGGCTTCAAGAAAGCGTTGATCAATATTCCGGTTATTGGTATAATTTATTTCAATATTTGAAATAAATGGCGATTTCTATGGATATGATCGAATCTGAACGTGTCGAAGGCAACACCCCTACGTTACGGCTGTTTGCGCTTCTGGAAGTCATTGCCGAAAAAGACAGTTATTTTTCGCTGCAAAGTCTTAGTGAAGAATTGGGTATTCCCAAGCCGACCCTGCACCGTATGCTACAGCAACTGGAAAGCGCAAGGCTGATTATTCGCGACGGCGATGGCAGGCAGTACAGCACCGGTCGCCGCTTGCACCAAATGGCGGAAAAACTGCTGTTGAATAACACGATTCACGGCTCAAGGCGCGCGGTATTGCGGCACCTGGTCGAGGAAATCGGTGAAAGCTGCAATATTACCGCCTGCTCCGGCAACGAGGTGCTGTATCTGGACCGGGTTGAAACGGTCGCGCCGCTTCGGTTCTACCTGCATCCGGGTTCGCGCGTGCCATTGCATTGTTCGGCCAGCGGCAAACTGTTTCTTGCGCAAATGTCGCCATCACAGTGCCGTCGTTTACTGGAAGCAGCTCCGCTGGAACAGTATACCCCGAATACCCTGACGCGCTATGACGCGATCGAACAGGAAATAGAACAGGTGCGCCGACAGGGTTATGCCATGGACAACGAAGAGTTTTTGCCCGGCCTCATTTGTATTGCCGTGCTGGTGCCGGGCGAAAACGGCAAGTCGAACATGGGCATCGCGGCGCAATCTCCCATCATGCGCATTACCCGCGAAAAGGCATTGGAATTTTTGCCGGTATTGCGTCACGCAGCCGACTCGCTGGCAGAAATTGAAAAAGCCAACGCGGCAGCGTAAATTATTCACGCGCAGTGGTCCGCCATTGCGATCCGCAACGGAGGCAGAACCTCATGACCACCCCGCAAGACTCATCCCGCGCTGTCCGCGAGATTTCCGTCAGGCAAGTCTTCGGCCTTGATACCGACCTGACCGTACCCGCATTTTGCGAGCCCACGGACCATGTGCCGGATATCGACACCGCCTATCATTTCAATCATGATGTCACGCTCGCCATCCTGGCTGGCTTCATTCAGAACCGACGGGTATTGATCCAGGGCCTGCACGGCACCGGCAAGTCCACGCATATCGAACAGGTCGCCGCCAGGCTGAACTGGCCTTGCGTGCGTGTCAACCTGGATGGCCATATCAGCCGTCTGGATCTGGTTGGCAAGGACACCATTGTATTGCGCGAAGGCCGTCAGGTGACCGAGTTCCAGGAAGGTATCCTGCCCTGGGCGTTGCAGCAGCCCATGGCGCTGATCTTTGACGAATATGACGCCGGGCGGCCCGATGTCATGTTTGTGATCCAGCGGATTCTGGAGCGCAACGGTCATTTCATGTTGCTGGATCAGAACCGCAGTATCGCCCCGCATGCCAGTTTCAGGTTATTTGCGACGGCCAATACGCTGGGGCTGGGCAATTTGAATGGCCTGTATCATGGCACGCAATCGCTCAATCATGCGCAGCTGGATCGCTGGAATATTGTCGCCGCCCTCAATTACCTGCAGCCCGAGGACGAGGTGCAGATTACTGCTGCCCGGGTGCCGCAGATGGACAATGCCCAGGGGCGCCAGACAATTCGCAAAATGGTGGATCTGGCCAACCTCACGCGCAAGGGCTTCGAGGCAGGCGATATCTCGGTACTCATGTCGCCTCGCACCGTGATCACCTGGGCAGAGAATCGGCAGATTTTCGGCGATACCGGGTTGGCATTTCGATTGTCATTCCTGAACAAATGCGATGACGCCGAGAAAGAATTGATTGCCGAATATTATCAGCGCTGTTTCGAACAAGAGCTGCCCGAAGCGTTTATGGGCACCATGCTGACGTGAACGATATTGCGCACAGCATATTCCAGCAACATACCGACGAGTTGTGCGGCGCTGCCGTGCGCGCCCTTAGCGGGCGAACCAATGCGCATTTCAGAAAGGGCAGGTTGTATCTGGATGACAATCTGGTGCCGGTGCTGGCGCCGCATTTGCGGCTGGATCCCGATAATCAGACTTTCGCGGACTTTCGTGCCGTGGCCGATGGTATGGCGCTGCGTCTGCTTGCCTGTGATCCGCTCATCTACGAACAGGCATGTCCGCAAGACGAGACCGCCCGGCTGCTTTATGATTTTTTCGAACAGGTGCGCCTGGAAGCGACCGTCGCACCAGACTGGCCGGGGGTGCGCGCCAATGTGCAGACGCGCTTTCGTGCCTGGGCCGCGGCGTTTGAACATTCAGCCCTGATCGAGTCCAGCCTGGGTATTTTGCTCTTTACCGTCATGCTGACCGTGTGGTCAAGGGTAACAGGGGGTGTGCTTAGCGAAGCCCAGCAGGATCTGCTGGAGGCCACGCGCGCCGGTATGGCAGGTGAAATAGGCGAGGAACTCTATGCGTTGCGCCGTCTGCGCGATGATCAGGCCGCCTTCGCGGTGGTGGCTGCGCGGCTTGCGGAAAAGGTCAGTTTGAATCTGGCAGCGGAAATGGCGCTGGATCGTCGGCAAAAGGATACTGACAAAAATAGCCGGTCGCTGTTTTCTTTGCTGCTTACCCCCGATGCGCAGCCAGAAGAGGGGTTTGATATTGCGCCATTCGGCCAAAGCCGCGTATTTGATCAACATCAGGCCAGCTACCGCGTATTTACCCGGCGTTACGACCGTGTGGAACTGGCGGCCTCGCGAGTCAGACGAGCCGAGCTCAAGCAGTTTCGCCAGCAAATGGACGAAGATCGTGCTGCGTTGTCGATCGGGGTGGCCCAGCTGGCCAGGCTGTTTCGCCGTATCTTCCGCGTGCCGCAGGATGACGGCTGGATATTCGGCCAGGAGGAGGGCATCCTTGACGGTCGTACGCTTAGCCAGCTGGTTGCCAGTCCTGCCGAAACGCGTATATTTCGCCAGGATCAGGTCATTGATCGGGTCGATCAGGCGGTCACCATTTTGCTCGATTGCTCCGGCTCCATGCGCACGCATGCGCGCCGCCTCTCTGTCCTGCTCGATACCTTGCTGCGAGCCCTGGGGATGGCGGGCGTGCAAACTGAATTGCTGGGCTTTACAACCGGCGCCTGGAATGGCGGTCGCGCCATGAAAGACTGGCAGCGCCAGGGCAAGCCGGCGCATCCCGGGCGCCTTAATGAACTATGTCATCTGCTATTTAAGCAGGCTGATACCAGCTGGTCGCGCGCGCGTCTGGATATTGCTGCATTGCTCAAGCATGATCTGTACCGGGAAGGCGTGGACGGCGAGGCCGTGCTGTGGGCTGCGCAGCGGCTGCAGGAGCAGTCGGTCAAAAGACGCACCCTGATCGTGGTCTCTGACGGGTGCCCGATGGACAGCGCCACGCAACATGTCAATGATGATTTCTATCTGGCCAGCCATCTGCAGCAAGTCGTTCGGCAAACCATCGGCCAGGGTATTGACGTTGTCGGATTGGGGGTTGGGCTGGACCTGGGTTCGTATTATCCAAGAAGCCTGGCGGTGGATCTGCAGCAGGCGCTGACGCCTGCTGTCTTTTACGATATCGCGCGATTACTGGCTGGCGGACACCGACGATAATTCGCCGGCAGTGGCTTGCTGTTGTTGCGCCTGTACGCAAGTGACGGCAATCACATTGTAGACGTCGTCGGCGCTGCAACCGCGTGACAGGTCGTTCGCGGGCTTGTTCAGTCCTTGCAGCAACGGGCCAATAGCAATGGCGCCCCCCAGCCTTTCGGCAAGCTTATAGCCGATATTACCGGCATTCAGATCCGGAAAAATCAACACATTGGCTTGCCCATGCACCTGTGAATCGCTGATTTTGCGCGACGCGATGTCGGGAATAATGGCGGCATCCAGCTGCACTTCGCCGTCGATCAGCAGATCGGGCTGAGCCTGCCTGACCAGGCTGGTGGCTTGCTGGACCTTGGTCACATTCACATGTTGCGCGCTTCCCAGGGTCGAGAACGATAGCATGGCAATGCGCGGCTCCTGACCCAGCAGCGCACTTGCGCTTTTTGCCGAGTCAAGGGCGATACGTGCCAGTTGTTGTGCGTCCGGATCAATGACCAGGCCGCAATCGGAAAAAATCATGCCGCCCTTGGTTGGGTGGTGCTCATGTTCAAAAATCATCAGAAAGAAACTGGACACGATACTGCCGGCAGAGGCTTTGGCGCCCACGACCTGAAGTGCCGTGCGAACCACATCGGCGGTGGTGTGAACCGCGCCGGCGACCGAGCCATCGGCATCGCCCATATGCAGCATAAGATTGGCAAAGCACAGCGGCTGCGCAACGGCTTGCTGCGCCTGTTGCAATGTCATGCCTTTTTTCTCGCGCAAGCGATACAGTTGCTGCGCATAGCGTTCACGCGCTTGGCTGGTGGCCGGATCGGCGATGGTAATGCCAGAGATATCCAGATCGTGCTGGCGGGCGATCGTAGCGATTTGCGCTGGATCGCCCACCAGAATGACATCGGCAATACGGTCCCGATGAGCCCGCATTGCCGCTTCAAGTACGCGCGGATCCTGAGCTTCGCACAGCACGATGCGTTTCGGGGCGGCTTTCGCCGTTTCGACGATGCGTTGCAAAACGCCCATGATGTGCTCCTCGGGTTGCGCGCGTGGATTAGACGTAGTCTTTGTATTTGTCCAGGAACCGCACGGGTTTGGACAGAGCATCGCGACGGAACGGGTCCCCGAGTTCGCGTGTACACATGATTTCAATGACGCAGGTTTTGCCTTCATTCATTTGCATGTCCACGGCTTTTTTCAGGGTTGGGCCCACATCTTCCAGCTTGTCGACGACAAAACCGGTGGCGCCCATGGCTTGCGCGATGTCGGCAAAGCTCTGGTTGTCCAGTTCGCCGGCTACAAAGCGGCGGTTATAGAAG
>DATGQC010000210.1:0-3730 GCA_035304425.1 Advenella sp. | reverse complement strand
CAGTAGCCTGGCTGATCGAACACGAAAGCCGCAATACGACCGCCACGTCGACAACCGGCAGTGTCAGTGCCCTGGTCAATGAACCGCAGGTGCATGCGCAAATTTACACGCGCGAAAAACCGTTTACCGCGACCATTCTGACCAACCAGAAAATCACCAGCCGCGATTCGCTCAAGGATGTACGGCATCTGGAATTTGATCTGGGTGACTCCGGTATCCGGTATCAGCCTGGCGATGCCCTGGGTGTCTGGTTTCGCAATGACCCGGCGCTGGCCGATTCCATTTTGTCCTCGACCGGTGTCGATGGCGCCGCCAATGTGACCCTGTCTGACGGCAAAACCCAGGTGGGCATTCGTTATGCACTGATTCATCATCTGGAAATTACTCAGAACACGCCTGCCTTTGTGAAGGGATATGCACACATTACCCAGGATCCCGGTCTTCTGGAACTGATTGCCGACACCAAGGCGCTGCAGGACTACATTGCCGATACGCCTATAGACGTGGTGCTCAGAAGGGTGCCGCAAGCGCTTACCGCCCAGCAGTTGTCTGATTTGCTGCGTCCGCTTACCCCGCGCCTGTATTCCATCGCTTCGGCGCAGGAAGAGGTGGGCGACGAGGTCCACATCACCGTGGCCCTGGTGGAGTATGAGCAGGATACGGTACAGTATCTGGGGGGAGCCTCCGGTTACCTGAACCGTCGCCTGGAAGCGGGCGATGAGGTGGATATTTTTATTGAACCATCCGCGCACTTTCGCCTGCCTCAGGATGCGCAAACGCCCATTATCATGATCGGAGCCGGCACCGGCATTGCACCGTTTCGCGCGTTTATGCAGAAACGCGACGCCGAAGACCAGGAAGGGCCCAACTGGCTTATTTTTGGCAACCAGTCCTTCAAGGACGACTTTCTATACCAGCTCGAATGGCAGCAGTTGGCCAAGTCGGAACGTTTATCGCACTACAGTTTTGCATGGTCGCGGGATCAGCAGGAAAAAATTTACGTCCAGCACAAATTGAAACAGGAAGGCAGGCAACTGTGGCAGTGGCTGCAGAAGGGCGCGCATCTTTACGTATGCGGCGATGCCAGTCGTATGGCCAAAGACGTTGAAGCCGCCTTGCTGGAGGTGATTGCCAGCGAGGGCGGGCTCAGCGTTGATGATGCCGATGCCTATCTGGATGAGCTGCGCGAGTCGCACCGCTATCAGCGCGACGTATATTGAGGAATGATCATGAGTGACATTAAAGCACCGGCAGGCAAACTGTCGGATAACGAACGTCTGAAAAGCAATAGCAGATACCTGCGTGGCACCATCGCCGAGGACCTCCAGGATCCTTTAAGCGGCGGCTTTCGTGGCGATAATTTCAACCTGATCCGTTTCCACGGCATGTATGAGCAGGATGATCGTGATATTCGGGCCGAACGCGTAGAACAGAAACTGGAACCGCTGAAAAATGTCATGTTGCGCTGCCGGATGCCTGGCGGCGTTATCACGCCGGCCCAGTGGCTTGGCATTGACGAATTCGCCGCCAGCCATACCATGTACGGCAGCATCCGTATTACCAATCGCCAGACCTTTCAGTATCACGGCGTGCTAAAGCAGAACATTCGCCCGGTACACCAGTGGCTGCATCAACTTGGCCTGGATTCGATCGCCACGGCAGGCGATGTCAATCGCAACGTGCTGTGCACGTCCAATCCGGTCGAGTCCGAGCTGCACCTGCAAGCGTGGGAATGGGCCAGGAAAATTTCCGAGCATCTGCTGCCCAAGACCCAGGCTTACGCGGAAATCTGGCTGGACGGCGAAAAGGTGCAAAGCACCGATACCGATACCCTTGAGCCCATTCTGGGCAAAAGCTATCTGCCGCGCAAATTCAAAACCACAGTCATCATACCGCCGCAAAATGATGTGGATCTGCATGCCAATGATCTGAATTTTGTTGCGATTGAACAGGCAGGCAGTCTGGTTGGATTTAATGTACTGATCGGTGGTGGTCTTTCCATGGAGCACGGCAACACCGCGACCTTTCCCACCACGGCGTATGAGTTCGGTTTCATTCCACTGGAAAAAACGCTGGACACCGCCGCAGCGGTAGTGATGGCGCAACGCGATCTGGGTAACCGCAGCGACAGGAAAGCGGCCAAAACCCGTTACACGATTTTGCGCGTGGGTCTGGAGGCGTTCAAGGAGCAGGTGGAACAACGCATGGGCTTTGCGTTTGAACCGATCCGCCCTTACGAATTTACCGATAGAGGCGACAGGATCGGCTGGGTTCACGGCATTGACAAGAAATGGCATCTTACGCTGTTCATTGAAAACGGACGCGTGCTGGACTATCCCGGCCGACCGCTGAAAACCGGCTTGCGTGAGATCGCGCGGATTCACAAAGGGGATTTTCGTCTGACGGCGAACCAGAATCTGATCGTGGCCAACGTGGATGCGGCAGACAAGAACGTGATAGAAAAACTGGCGCGCGATCATGGCTTGATCAACGACAACGTAACTGTCCAGCGGGAAAATTCCATGGCCTGTGTGGCCTTGCCCACCTGTCCGCTGGCAATGGCGGAAGCTGAGCGCTTCCTGCCGTCTTTTATCGACAAGATGGATGCCATTATGGCGCGGCATGGCTTGCAGGATGATTTTATTGTCACACGTGTGACAGGCTGTCCGAATGGCTGTGGCAGAGCCATGCTCGCCGAGGTGGGGCTGGTTGGTAAAGCAGTAGGGCGCTATAACCTGCACCTGGGCGGCAATCGCGTGGGCACGCGTATCCCAAGGCTATACAAGGAAAATATTACCGAAGACCAGATTCTGGACATCCTGGATGAACAGATCGGTCATTGGGCTGCCGGACGGCAGGATAAGGAAGGCTTTGGCGACTATCTGATTCGTACCGGTTTTATCAAGCCCGTGGTGAATCCGTCAGTAGACTTTCATGATGCCAGCAAGGTGCCCGACACTGCAGCAATCGTTTCATAACGATGACGACCGCCTGCGCTGGCCGTCATGCCGCGATCAATGATGCTTGATGCAGGCGATGAGCGTATCGGAGCAGGCTGGGGACTGTAGTTAACAGGTCCTCGCAAAAACAGTAAAAGCCGTGTGCAGTGTATAACGCATACGGCTTTTTCGTGGGGTCCGGGCAGGAAATCAGCCAGACTGATCAGGCATTTTTCAAGTATGACTTGATATGCGCTGTCAGCTCCTTGCGCTGTTTGCCGGTAAGGGCAATAAGCGCAGCCGTTTCCTTTTGTGTCAGTGATTTGAATAAGGCGTCGCGGGCGGCCACTTCCGGAGGAACGAAGCTTTTTTCCGGAAGAATGGGCAATGTGCCGTTGATCAGCCAATCGGAATTGACGCCAAAGAATACAGCCAGCCGGCTGACAATTTGCGCGGACGGGCTGACTTTACGATTCCCCATTTCATAATTGGCGATCGTGCTTTGGGACACACCGAGTTCCAGCGCGAGTTCGTTTTGATTCATGCCGTGATGAATTTTGCGAAGAAAGTGCAGCCGCTCGGCGAAGGTGCCCAGTTTTGCCGCTGCGCGCAGGTCGGGCAGGGATTCATAATGTTTTCGAGTAGCCATATCAGAGAGACCAAAAATGTTACAAGTAGTAAATAACAATTTTCAATAATAGCCGGGTTTCCACGTTTTGCTTTAACATTTATCACTTTTTGCCCAATTTTTCCTCGAAAATTTTCTATTCTTTATATTTGGCGCCGCCAAT
>DATGQC010000209.1:0-6711 GCA_035304425.1 Advenella sp. | reverse complement strand
TGTTTCTATATGAACCAGGTAATCTACGACTTGTTGCGCAGGCGCACCGTTTCTGAGCCTGTTTGCGGCAGAAACAAGGTAAGTATCATACTCGTCTGCAAAAGGCAGGTTCGTGTCCGAATACCATTGCTGTCCGGTTTCCGCTGGCCCAAGCAGGCAGATTGGATCCCACAGGGTCCAGCCAATATCGCGCAGCTTGGACAAATCGATATTCTGCTGCGGCGAATCAGTATCTGACGGGTTCATACGCGTATACACAGGGTAAAGGCTGGCGTTCAGTTTAAGCCGTACTCCCCGGCCTGTAAATCGAATCTGCGGTGACGCGCGTTTTTTGCATGTTTTCAACCATCAAAGAGCAGGGGGCGCGGCATTCTGGTGCGTATCCGGGTGTTCGCCATCCGCTGTGCCCACAAGGCCAGGCGGCGGCCGCTGGAAATCCTGCCAAGGTTCGTCATCTGCTCCTGTTCGCGCCAACCAGCCGGCCGCCGGCCTGCGCATTTGTGGAGACTCCCCGTTTTCGATCCGCTACTGCTACAATTGCTCCTTCCTTTTGACCGTTTGTGCCATCTTGCCATCCGGCGAGCTGTTCGTCCGGCTCATCGCTCCATCGTCCTTGATCAATCCCGGTCAGTCTCGGCTGGGGTTATGTCCCCAAAAATGAAGACCTGTTTTCAATGATTATTCTTAAGAACGTGACCTTGCGTCGCGGCAGCAAAGTATTGCTGGATAAAACGTCTGTTACCCTCACTCCGGGAGAAAAAGTGGGGCTGGTCGGTCGCAATGGCGCGGGCAAGTCTTCTTTATTTGCGATGCTCAATGGCACGCTTCATGAAGATAGTGGCGAGTTTTCCATTCCATCGCAATGGCGTATGTCGCAAGTGGCGCAGGATATGCCGGAAACCGAGCAGAGCGCGACGGATTTCGTGGTAGAGGGCGACACCGTTCTGCTTGCTGCACAAGCCGAAGTGGCGGCATCTGAAGCCAGCGATGATGGCATGCGCATGGCGCACGCCTATATGGCCTTGCACGATGCGGGCGCTCATGATGCCGCTGCGCGGGCACAGGCGCTGATTCTGGGCCTGGGTTTTAGCGTGGCCGAACTTGACCGGCCGGTCAACAGTTTTTCCGGCGGCTGGCGGATGCGCCTGCAACTGGCGCGAGCGCTGATGTGTCCGTCGGATCTGCTGTTGCTGGATGAACCGACCAACCACCTGGATCTGGACGCCCTGGTGTGGCTGGAAGCCTGGCTTAAAAACTATCCGGGCACGATGGTTGTGATCAGTCACGATCGTGAGTTTCTGGATGCAGTCACCAACGTGACGCTGCATATCGACCATGGCACGCTGGTGCGCTACGGAGGCAATTACAGCAAGTTTGAAGATATGCGTGCCGAACAGATGTTGTTGCAACAGGCTGCGCACGCCAAGCAACAGGAAAAGATGGCGCATCTGCAGAAATTCATTGATCGCTTCAAGGCGAAAGCCAGCAAGGCCAAGCAGGCGCAAAGTCGCGTCAAGGCGCTTGAGCGCATGGAAAAAATTGCGCCGGTGCTGGCCGACGCCGAGTTCCAGTTCCAGTTCAAAGCGCCGCTCAGCATGCCTAACCCCATGCTGGTGATGGCTGATGGCTGCTTTGGTTATCCGGTGCCGGAAGACGCTCCAGCCGATGCCGCGCCTACGGTCATCGTACAGAATGTCAATCGTACTGTCCTGGCCGGGCAGCGTATCGGCATCCTTGGCGCCAACGGACAGGGCAAGTCGACGCTGGTCAAAACCATTGCCGGCGCCCTGGCGCCGATCGCGGGTGAGATCACTCCTGGCAAAGGTCTGAATATTGGCTATTTTTCGCAGCAGGAACTGGATGTATTGCGGCCTGCCGAGAGCCCGCTGGAACACATGATTCGCCTGGTGCGCGAGACGCCGGCCAGCCTGCGCCCCAGCGCCATGGATTGTCGCGAACAGGGGCTGCGCAATTTCCTGGGTACGTTTAATTTCAGTGGTGATATGGTCAAGCAGGCGGTCGGCAGCATGAGCGGTGGGGAAAAAGCGCGCCTGGTGTTGTGCATGATTGTCTGGCAGCGTCCCAATTTTCTGCTGCTCGATGAACCGACCAACCACCTGGATCTGGCGACCCGGGAGGCGCTGAGCGTCGCGCTGAACGAGTTCGAAGGTTCAGCGATGCTGGTCAGCCACGACCGCGCGCTGCTGCGTTCGGTCTGCGATGAATTCTGGCTGGTGTCGCGCGGCGGCATGACAGACTTTGACGGCGATCTGGATGATTACCAGGTTTATCTGCTGGAAGAGGCCAGGCGTCAGCGGGAAGCGGCGAGCGGCAGGAAGGTCGCCTGAAGCGCCAACGGGGGGCGAAAGTTGTTCAGCTGATGCAGTCCGGACGACTACCAAGGCGTTACTCAGACAATAGAGAGCGTTTCAATATCGCCCGGCCCCCTGGTTCGCCGTGGGTGTATGCACTGGCTTTGATAATAATCATAAAAATTCCTGTTGCCATTGGAAATGGCGCTTTTAGAAATTTAAGCGAATTGATCGCCCGCCTGGCGCTGGCCTGTTGACTGGTACGTTTTTGACTGGCGCCTCGTTATACGCGGTGCGCGGTCGCTCGCGTGATTGTAACGGAGTGATCCGATTGCAACGTGTCACTTATGGAGCAGCTTGCGTAGTTTGCGCCGTTCAGCGCGTATCAATTCTATTTCCTGTTTTTTTGTTTTCAGCCAAATCCTTATAAAAAATGCTTATAAATCAGTGGCAAAACACGGATTCGTGGTTATTTGCGAATCGTTGGCATGGAAGTTGCTCCTGGAGGAATATGCATATAAGAACCAACTATATGTGTAATAAGAATATTTCAAATGTCATAGGAGGAAGATGGAAATGAAACGGATACTTGCCCATTCATTCGTTGCAACAATGTTCGCATTTACCGCGGTTCTAGGCGGCGCTGTCGCATCCGCTCAGGCTAAGGCAGAAGGAGATACGCCAAAAATGGTGCATTTGAAAGATGTAGAGGGGATGAAAATTGCGCCAATGGAGTCGCCTGGAAACAATGCGTACCTGCAGGATGTAGTGACTTCGAATGATAAGGAAAAGCCCATCACTTGCGGTATGTTCCGGATGGAAAAGGGCGCGCCCCTGGAGTATACCTATCCGTACGATGAAATGAAGGTCATGCTTGAAGGAGAAATGGACATTTCAGACGGACATGACAAGATCACCGTACGTAAAGGCGATGTCCTGCATTTTCCGAAAGGGTCAAAAATCACGTTCTCTTCCAAGGATTATGGGCTGGCGTTTATTTGCGGACAGCGAGCCAAAGACGGCGCGTAACGTTGGTGTTGGGGTGCAGGCGACAAGCTGGGTAAATAGCCTGCATATACCAGTAAACGCATCAATCGTTACCACGCTGTTTGTTGGCACCTTTACTGACGAGTCAGCTCCTGCCGGACAGAGTGATGTTTGAACCTGTTCGGCAGTGCAGATTCATTCGCGAGTCGATATTTCCCTATATTAGACAAGGGGGAACTGATGAAGCAAGTTTATGGCAGCTGTTCGTTGGCGTTGCTTATGTTTTGCTCTTCTGCGATTTATGCACAGACTTCCAATAGCACCGTCAATTTGATGGACCTGACGCAAGGGGATCCATTTTTTTACACCAGTGATCAGAATGTAGGGAAGGACGATAAGCAGCAGTCGCTTATCGGACAAGGCCGTCCTCGGACGACGCATTCAAAAATTCCGCATTTGCCGGTTTATTTCGGATACTTCAATACCAATTACACGTACCGGTTTGTAACGATCGCGGAACAGGTATTTACCATGATCGGCGAAGGCAAGCATGGCCTGTGGCGAGTGCAGGAAAAGGGGACGGTCAGAGCCTATCTGAAAAAAGGGATGCAGGGCCTTGCCCCGGGGGCGGATTTAAACGCACCAGAAAATCAGGACATTATCAAGGGTCATTACAGCGCGTATTTGCCCGAGGAAAGCTGGGATGGTTATAAGTATCCAGATCAGCAGTTGAACCAGAACAACAATCTGAATTTTATTGATCTGCCGATTACGCACCCTGTCTTTAATCAAAAATATGCAGACCATGAACAGATTGATCTTCCCAATTTTTTCTGCACGATGTCTGGCGCAGATTTTCCTTATGCCCAACAGGCCCTGAATTTTGCCTTCAAGCAGCCTGGCGCCAATAAAGTAGGTCCGCTCGGCAAAAGAGCAGGCCTGGATATACGAGAAAACTATACGAATGTGATTCGTTTGTCTCATCTGCCCGATGCACGCTCCTGGGTCAATACGGGACAGGGCGATGAAAACCCGCTACATGTTCGATGGCAGGCAATCGATACAACCAAAACAGATGCGGAGTACTATCTTGTCGAGCGCCCGTTTTTCAACAAGCCTTATTTATTCATGGTCGCCGTTTTTGATAATAAAGATAATGCAGATTTCCGCTATATTCGGCCGGATGGCGGGTATTTCGAGTCGATCAGGCATCGTGCGGCTGCGCGTGAAAAGAATGAAGTCACACGGCAACCCCGCTTCCATCTGGAGGATGGCACTGTGAAGAAAGCCATCGGTCTTCCTTTATATGGCGTCCATCATCCAGACCGGAAGTCTTACGGCGCAGGCGGGGCCTGTCCAATGAAGGGCGGGGACTGGGGAAGGTATCCTGCCACGACCGGCGGCTCAGGCTGGCCGACTCAGTACGAGGAGGTCACACCCATGTGTGATGCTGTGCTGGTGGATATCAAGTTCTATACCAATCTGGACGGCAAGCGCTGGGATGACGAGAATAAGTATCTGGCCAATGCGGGAACTGGAACCAAGGAAATGCGCTATACCATGGAACCGGGGGAATACGGAAAATTCACTGACCCTTACAACACGAACAGGCAGGTGAAAAATCCCGATCAACAGGCGATACCTGAGCACCTGACCGTGACTTATCCAAGTGTGAGCCCGCCGGTATCATATGTAAAAGCGCCGGCTATCGACACCAGCGCGATGGCGCCGGGAAAAGAAACGACATGCAGACCAGTGAGGCATTGATGGTGGTATACGCCGGTATGGAGAGCCCTGGGCGAATCCCGACGACTTCGCGCGTCCGGTTCGGCACAACAGGGGATGGCTGAACGCGACTGGCGCTTGCGGTGTCGCTCTCACCAATAGCGTATTTCATCGCCCGGGATGCTGCTGGCGTCGCCTTTGTTCTGTTCCAGAAAAATGCGCGCCAGCTTTTCTGCGGCTTCTTCGGCATGTTTTTTTGCCAGTTCTTCAGCCAGCGCAACGCTGCCGGTATAAGCGGCATGCCATATGGCTTCATGCTCGTCCCAAACGCGTTCAGGCGGCCGTACATTATTGGTGAGAATTGCTCGCATCAGCCTGCGCATGTGGAACCAGAGAATTTTGGTCGATTCCAGAATCACGGGATTGCCCGATTTATGATACAGAAACTGATGAAAATTCATGTCGCATTCGACAGAGCGGCTGATGTCCTGCTGCTGGTAGGCCAGCCGCCCTTCTGTCAAGAGACGGATGCCTTCCTGCTTGTCCGCTTCCCCATATGACTGATCGATGAATTTCCTGGAGATTTCCCGGCAGGCCAGGCTATCGAGGGCCGCTCTGACGTGGTACATCTGGATCAGGGACGTGGCATCGATATAGGACACCATGACCCCTTTTTTGTCATAGTCGGAAATAAACCCCTGGCTTTTCAGCTGCGCAATGCTTTGCGTGATGGGTTGCCGCGAGACGCCCAGCATTTCTGCCAAACCGTCCTGGGTGATCCTTTCACCTTCTTTAAGCGTTCCATTACAAATCATCTCTAATAAGATCCCGTGGACTTCTTCTGTCAAGGGCTTGGGCGGCCGGATTTTTTGCACCATTGAATTATTGTCGCCTGAAAAGTAACGCGTCATTTGGAATATGCCTATATTTACCACGAATTTCTACGATCTTAGGGTAACTACGGGCTGTTTATCAAGTTAAACAATGTTAGATTTGAATTAAGAATTCTGTATACAGAATTCTTAATTCAAATTATGGCGCATTCAGCAGCGAAAATCAAGGAGACTTAGATGAAGTTAACAGAAGAACAATTGAAAACGTTTGATGAGCTCGGATACTTATATTTGCCCGGATGTTTCAATGCGCAAGAGGTGGCTCGCCTGAAAGCGGCTGCGCAGGATGTGTTTAGCGAGCAGCGGGAGGAAATCTGGCGAGAAAAGAATGGCGCGCCCAGGACCGCTTTTGCTTGTCATAAATATAACGACACGTGCAATGCCCTGGTTGGTGATCATCGACTGGTCGAACCACTTGAGCAACTGTTTGGCGAGCAAGTGTATGTGCATCAGTTCAAAATTAATGCCAAGGCGGCATTCACCGGTGAAGTCTGGCAGTGGCATCAGGATTTTCCAACTTGGCATAAAGATGATGGCATGCCCGAACCACGCGCAATGAACATCGCCATATTCCTGGATGATGTAATGCCGATCAACGGCCCGTTGATGATCGTTCCAAAAAGCCACAAGCATGGAGCACTGCAAAGCTCACATGACGAGCAAACAACGTCCTATCCGCTTTGGACGCTAGATAACGACACAGTGACCAAGTTAGTAGAAAACAACGGAATAGTCACGCCCACTGGCAAAGCAGGAGGGGTATTGATGTTCCATGCAAATATTGTTCACGGTTC
>DATGQC010000208.1:0-2708 GCA_035304425.1 Advenella sp. | reverse complement strand
ATAAAACTCCGGTGTCCTGAAGCTTGCCCGATCACCGCCAGCATTGGGCGCGAATAATCGCGGATTGCTTGTTCGTTCGGTGGCGATCGCATCGTGTATCGGCGCAGAAGCAGAGCCACCCAATAGAAGCGCAATAAGCGTATGAGCATGAAGTGCTTTATACCGAAATAAAAATTTCATTTTGTCTCCTAATATTGTGAATATGGTCCATAGGCAATGCACAACGGCATAACTGTTGGTGCATGACAAAATTAATCACATTATTATTTTGTGTAAACTTGGATGAAGCCGAAATGTTTTGCAAAAAGCCCCTTGGTTGTATATCCGGGGTGATTCGTGTCAGAAAGCTGGGCGACGCGCCAGACGAGGGCGGTGATTTTTCATTATTTCGGCGAGTAGAACGTTTTTTCAGCCATCCATGTAAAGCCATGTTGACGATGGGGCGCTGACGACTGCGCCGTCCCTCCGGGTGGTCTATTCGGAAATCCCGTCACGACGATACGATGTGGCAGGGTTTTTTACGTTTATGCGCGGCATATGGCGGTAAAATACCGGATTATTCCCATTTTTCCATGACCGGATGACCGCGCCAGTGCTTCACGGCGTTGCGTTTGGCATGATATTTTCCCTTGCAAAGGATTTCCGGTGACATCTGCGCTTCTTCAATCCGATATTCAGTCCCTGCCACTGCTGGCACGCGGCAAAGTCCGCGATATGTACGCCGTGGGCGACGACAAACTGTTGATTGTTGCTTCTGACCGTATTTCTGCATTCGATGTGATTCTGGATGACCCCATTCCTGGCAAGGGCCAGGTACTTACCGAACTTACGGAGTTCTGGCTGAAGAAACTGGGCCATATCATTCCCACTCATGTGACCGGTATTGCCCCGGAAGAGGTCGTGCAACCTTCGGAAGCAGACCAGGTCCGGGGCCGGGCCATGGTTGTCAAGCGCCTGAAGCCTGTGCTGGTGGAAGCGGTTGCCCGGGGCTATCTGATCGGTTCCGGCTGGAACGATTACCAGAAAACCGGCGCCATCTGCGGCGTCAGCCTGCCTGCCGGCCTGGTCCAGGCGCAGAAACTGGCCTCTCCCATCTTTACCCCGGCTGCCAAGGCCGAAATGGGTTCGCATGATGAAAATGTCGACTTCGCCCATGTCGTACGCGAAGTCGGGCAAGAGCTCGCCGAGCAGATTCGTGATATCACGCTGCGCCTTTACACAGAGGCGGCCGATTATGCCGCAGAAAAAGGCATCATCATTGCCGATACCAAATTTGAATTCGGCCTGGACGACAACGGCGTTCTGCATTTAATGGACGAAGTGCTCACCCCCGATTCCTCCCGTTTCTGGCCTGCCGATTCATATCAAACGGGCATCAGCCCACCGTCTTTTGATAAACAGTTTGTGCGCGACTGGCTGGAAACCCAGCCCTGGGATAAGACAGCGCCTGCGCCGCGGCTACCGCAGGATGTATTGCAAAAAACGGCCGACAAATATCGTGAGGCGGCCACCCGCTTAATCGGATAAGCAGGGCGTTATGAACGAAACAGTCAACACCGCTAGTCAAAACATTCATTCCAAACAGGCAGATCAACCTCTGGTCGGCGTCATCATGGGCTCGTCCAGCGACTGGGACGTGATGAAAAATGCCACGGACATGCTCGAGCAATTCGGCGTGTCCTATAAGGCCCAGGTCATTTCGGCGCATCGCATGCCGCAAGATATGGCCGATTATGGCGCGACAGCATACGATCGCGGCTTGCGGGCCATTATCGCCGGCGCTGGCGGTGCAGCGCATCTGCCCGGCATGATGGCTGCGCTTACCGACGTGCCGGTGTTTGGCGTGCCAGTTCCCTCGCGCTATCTGCGCGGCGAAGATTCTTTATTGTCCATTGTGCAAATGCCCAAGGGCATACCAGTAGCCACCTTTGCCATCGGCGAAGCCGGCGCGGCCAATGCGGCGCTGCATGTGATTGCCATGCTGGCCATGAACAACCCGGCGCTGCGTGAGCAATTGCGCGCTTTTCGCGAGAAACAGACCCATACGGCACGGGCGATGACATTGCCGCCGGCTCCCAAGAACTGAAAGAGAATTTTTGCAATGCACACACCAATCGCACTTTCTGACCGCATTCATCCCGGCGAATGGCTGGGCATGCTGGGCGGCGGCCAGCTGGGTCGCATGTTCTGCCATGAAGCGCAAAAACTCGGCTACAAGGTCGTTGTCCTGGACCCGTCCGGCAACAGCCCGGCAGGCATGGTGGCCGAACGGCATATGGCCGCAGCCTACGATGACATCGTCGCGCTCAGGGAGCTGGCTGCGGTCACGCCTGCCGTCACCACGGAATTTGAAAACGTGCCGGCCAGCAGCCTGAAGCAATTGTCTGCAAGCTGCCGCGTCACGCCTGGTGCGGCAGCGGTCGCCGTCGTGCAGGACCGGATTGCTGAAAAGGCATTTATCAGCGCCCAGGATATTCCTGTTGCGCCTTATTGCGAAGTGCGCGAGCTTGGCGATCTGGAGCAGGCTCAGGATGCGCTGTTTCCCGGCATTCTGAAAGTTGCCCGCCTGGGCTACGACGGCAAGGGCCAGCAACGGGTGTCGACCCGCGCCGAAGCCATTGAAGCCTTTCGTGCCTTTGGACAGATTCCCTGTGTGCTTGAAGCCATGTTGCCGCTCGATCATGAGATTTCAGTTGTCATGGCACGGG
>DATGQC010000207.1:0-15523 GCA_035304425.1 Advenella sp. | reverse complement strand
ATCGCATTACTGCACGGTTACATTGCATCAATGTCTCCGCAATTACCCTAGGTTCAAATATTAGGGCTTGCTTCCAGTGCATGTTCCTTAATACTATCTTGTTTTAATTGAAGCCAAGTGCGCGCAATCCGCCACGGTGTTTGAATTAAATCCGCCAGGATTTCATCTGTAATGATGCCATCTCCGAGAATTCTATAACTAAGGAATGTCAATGAAAAAGCGTACCCTTTTTTCAGTTGTTGCATCCGCCCTTTGCCTGAGTGTCGTAGCTGTTGGCTCTGCACAGGCTGCGGATTATCCAAGTAAACCTATCCGCGTCATTGTGCCGTTTGCACCAGGCGGCTCTACCGATATCGTCGCTCGCGTTGTAAGCGCAAAAATGAGTGATATCCTGGGCAAACCCATGGTCATCGAAAACAAAGGTGGCGCAGGCGGTGCACTGGGTGCAACTGAAGCGGCCCGCGCCAAACCAGATGGCTATACGCTGTCCATTGCCACCGTCTCCACCATGGCGGTCAATCCTGCGTGCAAACCCACCGGCCTGGGCTACGATGCGCTGAAAGATTTCGCACCCGTAGTCAACTTCGCCAATGTACCGAACATCCTGGAAGTCAACCCCAAGTTTCCTTCCAAAGACTTCAAGGCTTTTCTTGAGGAAGTCAAAGCCAATCCGGGCAAATACTCCTATGGTTCTTCAGGCACCTGCGGCGTGCTGCACCTGTTCGGAGAAGCCTTTAAACAAACCACCAAAACCGATATCGTGCACGTGCCTTACCGTGGCTCGGGCCCTGCCGTAACCGACGCTGTCGGCGGACAGATACAAATCCTGTTCGACAATCTGCCTTCATCATTACCCCAGATCCAAGGTGGCAACCTGCGGCCTATGGCAATCGCCTGGAAAGAGCGCTTGCCTGCCCTCAAAGATGTACCCACTTTCGCTGAACTTGGTTACGAAAACCTGAATCAGCCTGTCTGGTATGGCCTTCTGGCTCCTGCCGGCACACCCAAGGAAGTGATCGATAAACTCAACAGTGTGGCTGTAGAAGCACTGAAAGATCCCAAAGTTGTTGAGGCGCTGGAGAAACAGGGCGCATTTGCTTCCGGTAATTCGCCAGAAGAATTCGGCAAGGAAATTCAGCAACAATACGATTGGGCCAAGGACGTCGTCAAAAAGGGCAATATCAAGCTCGACTGACGCAACAGGCTGACCGTCAAGTGCAGTGGGGACTGGGCATCCCGGCTGCACCGCGATCGCAGCGTGTCCTTGCGCAAAGTAAATTAAAAACGAAGGTTTAGTATATGCACATCAAAAATCAACAGGATTTCTGGGCAGGAATCATGTTTGTCGCTATCGGCGTGGGCTTTGCCCTGTTCTCCGAAGCGTATGACATGGGTACTCCAGCCCGCATGGGTCCGGGTTATTTTCCATTCTGGCTGGGCGTCTGCCTGGCGCTTCTTGGCGCTATCGTCTTTATGACCTCGCTGCGTGGCGAGCATCAGGAAGATACCGCAATCGGTCATTTCGACTGGGACATCCTTTTTCTGATCATCGGTTCGATTTCTGTATTCGCGCTCATGCTGGACCATCTGGGACTGTACATTTCAGTTCCGTTGCTGATCATCTTCAGCAGCCTGGCCAGTCATGAATTCAGCATCAAGATCGCGATCTTCAATGCCATTTTCCTCACGCTGTTCACCTGGCTGGCGTTCATCAAGGGGCTTGGGCTGATTTTCCCCATGCTGCCAGTCCCTTTCGGCGAATGGTCTCTGCTTGCGCAGATCTTCGTCCCGCTGTCACTCATTATCGCTGTTGTGACGCTGGCACGTCGTCTCAAAGGAAAATAACATTATGGAACTATTTGAACACCTGGCGCTGGGGTTTTCGGTGGCGTTTACGCCTGAGAACCTGCTGTATGCGCTGCTCGGATGCATTCTCGGAACACTGATCGGCGTCTTGCCCGGTATCGGCCCTGTGCCTACCATTGCGATGCTGCTGCCGCTGACCTACGTTCTGCCTCCTGTTGCCGGTTTGATTATGCTTGCCGGTATTTACTATGGCTCCCAGTACGGGGGGTCTACCACGGCCATTCTGGTGGCGCTACCGGGGGAAACCTCGGCGGTGGTCACGGTGCTGGACGGCCACCAGATGGCCAAGAACGGGCGAGCGGGGGCGGCGCTGTCGATCGCTGCGCTGGGCTCATTCTTTGCCGGCTGTTTTGCGACAGTCCTGCTGGCCGCATTCGCACCGCCACTGGCTGAAGTTGCCTTTAAGTTCGGACCGGCCGAGTATTTCTCGCTCATGGTGCTGGGTCTGATCGGTGCCGTGGTACTGGCTTCTGGCTCGCTGCCCAAAGCGATTTGCATGATTTTGCTGGGTCTGCTGTTGGGTATGGTCGGGACCGATGTGAACTCAGGCGTCGCCCGCTTTGACTTTGGCATCCCTGAGTTGCAGGACGGCATTGACTTTGCCGTGGTCGCCATGGGCGTTTTCGGTCTGGCCGAAATCATGAACAACCTGGCGCAAAAAGAAAATCGCGTTAATATCACCGACAAGATCGGCAGCCTGTATCCCAACAAACAGGAATTCAGGGAAGCGGCGCCAGCCGTGCTGCGCGGTACGATGCTGGGTTCGTCGCTGGGCATTCTGCCCGGGGGCGGCGCTGTGTTGTCGTCGTTTGCGTCCTATACCATGGAGAAAAAAATCTCCAAGAACCCAGAGCGTTTCGGTAAGGGGCATCCCGCTGGTCTGGCTGGTCCCGAATCAGCCAATAACGCGGCGGCGCAAACCTCGTTCATTCCACTGCTCACACTGGGTATCCCAGGTAATGCCGTGACGGCGCTGATGGTGGGTGCGATGACCATTCACAACATTCAGCCCGGCCCGCAGGTGATGAGCAGCAACCCCGATCTGTTCTGGGGTCTGATCGTGTCCATGTCGATCGGCAACATGATGCTGGTGATCCTGAACCTGCCGCTGGTCGGTCTGTGGGTTAAATTGCTCAAAGTGCCTTACCGTGTGCTGTTCCCCGCCATTGTGCTGTTCTGCTCTATCGGTGTGTACTCGTTGAATTACAACGTGTTCGATATCTATGTGATGGCTATCTTCGGCATTATTGGCTATTTCTGGAGCAAACTCAAATGCGAGGGCGCACCGCTGTTGCTGGGACTGGTGCTGGGCCCGATGATGGAAGAAAACTTCCGTCGTGCCCTGCTGCTGTCGCGGGGTGATTTCACGACCTTCGTCACACGACCGCTGTCCATGTCGCTGCTGATCGCAGCGGCCATTCTTGTGGTGATCGTCGCCATCCCGTCGATTCGCAAGAAACGCGAGGAAACCTTCGTCGAAGAAGATTAACTCCGCGTTCTGAAAGAATAATCCCCGCCCGGATCTGTAGTTAAGAACAACAGGATCCGATCAGGCGGGGATTTTTTCGTCCGGCTTGCAAGCGATATGAAAAAACGGGATATACAGGCCCGGACGACGACGGTGGTATGTCATAGGTCTTGCCTGCGGACGGGTTGTTTTAGATTGCTATCGGCAACAACACGAGCACGATAATGACCAGTCTGTGGTGATGCGCGACCGGAACCGTGTATAAAGCCAATGGCGGAAGAATAAAGAATAAAGCAATAAAGCAATAAAGCAATAAAGCGCGCCACCTGTCAGATGAACACGCTTGATTGCTTCCTGATCCTTGTACGCGGACCAGGCACCAACGCTATTTCAACCCGTAACGCAGCATTGCCTGCGTCGCCTGTTGATGGGGCGAGGCCGCAGGCGTTACTGTTGACTGGTGAACATGAGTCCGGGCATCTGACGATCATGCGATTCAATGCCGGTTCCGAAGAACCGGCCTGCGCAATTACAGAGACCAGCCGCCGTCAATGATCTGGGTGGTGCCGGTTGTATAAACGGATTCATCGGAAGCAAGGTACAAGGCAAGGTATGCGATTTCTTCAGGACGTCCTACCCGGCCGATAGGCTGGCGCGAGACGAAGTTGGCCCGCATTTCGTCTTCTGAGGTGCCGTATTTTTTTGCCTGGCCGGCGATCCGGTCCTTGAGCGATGGCGATTCTACCGTGCCCGGGCAGATGGCATTGCAACGGATACCCTGGCCGACATAGTCGGCTGCCACCGCCTTGGTCAGCCCGATCACCGCAGCTTTGGTCGTACCGTAGACAAAGCGGTTGGGCACGCCTTTGACACTGGATGCGGCAGAGGCCATATTGATGATGGATCCCTGTTTTCTCTCCAGCATGGCGGGCAGGAAGGCGCGAATCATGTGATACATGGAAGTTACATTCAGATCGAAGGAGAAGTCCCAGTCCCTGGGTTCGCATCCGAGGATATTGCCATCATGCACATATCCGGCGCAATTGAACAGGGCATCCACCGCACCGATTTCGCTGGACAGCGCTGCAATCTGCTCGGGTTTGGTCACATCCAGCTTACGCGTTTCGCAACCCTTGAGGTCGGCCAGCAGCGTCTCGTTGATATCGGTGGCATACACCTTGGCGCCTTCGCTGGCGAACAATTCTGCTGTCGCTCTGCCTATGCCCTGGCCTGCGGCGGTAATAAGTACGGTTTTTCCTGCCAGACGCTGTCCCATGGGAGATCCTCCTTGCGTTTTCATTAATAAAAATTGCTTTGATATATAAACAGAGCTATCTTACCGGATTAGTTGTAGCGCTTCAATCACCGCTTTCTTTCTGTCACTGAGGATTTACCCCAATGTCCGGCCGACCCTTGGCAAAACCTCGTATACTCTGGCATCACTTTTATCAGTAAAAAACGACTTTTATGACTGGAAAAACCGCCGCTGCCGCCTCATCGCGCTATTCCGCGCCCGCGCTGGAAAAAGGGATGGCTATTCTTGAAGTGCTGAGCGAGAGCGCCCACGGGTGCACCATGAACGAACTGGGCGCCAGGCTCGGGCGCTCGGTCAGTGAAATTTTCCGCATGGTGATTGTGCTGGAAAAACTTGGCTATATTGCCGCCGATGCAAGCGATCGCTACACGCTGACGCTACGGCTGTTTCATCTGGCTCACCGGCATTATCCGGTTCGCCAATTAACCGAATGCGCCCTGCCGCTGCTGCAGGCGCTGGCCGTACGCAGCCAGCAGTCCTGTCACTTGAGCATTTACCGTCAGGGCCGGCTGGTGATCATCGCCCAGGTGGACAGCCCGGCCAGATGGTCGCTCAGCCTTAAACTGGGAACCGAGATGGGGCTGGGCGACACCTCGTCGGGACAGGTGCTGCTGGCTTTCTGCGATGACGAGGAACGCCGGCGCATGCTGCAGACTCATGTACCTACAGACGGCGAACGCATCCTGCCCGAAGAACAATTGCGCCGGCAACTGGCCAAGGTCAGGAAAACGGGATATTCAGTCATGAAAAGCCGGCAGATCCAGGGCGTGACCAATATTGCAGCGCCCGTGCGCAACGAGCACGGGCATGTCGTTGCCGCTATCAATGTGCCGCACATTGCCCGCATCGACGCCTTGCATACGCCTTCGGCAGACGCCATACGCCCGATGCTGCTGGATACCGCAGCAAGCATCTCGCGCCGGTTGGGGCATGAATAACCGCTTGCTGGCGCACAGGATGCGGTCAGCACTGCGACGCGCTGATTGAGATCAATTCTGTCGGCTTCTTGCCCTGGCAGGCGTCGCATTCGTTATGGGCGCAGACGCCCTCCGATCGGCTTGAGGCGATGGACGGGTTCACAGGCTGCGCCCGGAACAGCGCAGTCGGGAACCGGAACCCCGGAACTGGTTTGGCCGGAAGGAAGAAGAGGCGGAGCATCACAGGCGTGCCGGCAAGGCCGCAAGGTGTCCGTGAGAATGGCAAGGGGCGCTGTCGCCAGCGGTGTCCGCGCTGACAGCGCCCCTTGTTGCGCCGGCTGGTTACTGCGCCAGTTTGTAAGCCATGACGTAGTCGCCCAGTTTGGTGCCGACAGAACCATGGCCGCCTGCAACCAGCACCACCATCTGCTCATTTTTGCTGTTCAGATAGGTCATGGGCGTCGCCTGTCCGCCAGCCGGCAGGCGGGCGTTCCACAATACCTTGCCGGTTGTCAGATCATAGGCCCGCAGATAGTCATCCACGGCGGCGCCCATGAAGACCACGCCTGAACCGGTGATCATCGGGCCGCCAATACCCGGCACGCCCATGGTAATGGGCAGCGGCAGCGGGGACAGATCGCGAATCGTGCCGTTTTTGTGTTGCCATGCTTTCTGACCGGTGCGCAGGTCTACGCCGGCGACAAAGCCCCATGGCGGTTGCTGGCAAGGCACACCCAATGGCGAGAGGAAGGGATGCATATTGACGGCATACGGCGCGCCCTCATTACTGTTGACCCCCTGTTCACCCACGTTCATCTGCACATCTTTGCCCAATGCTTCCTTGGGCACCAGCTGGGACACGAACGCCAGTTGCAGGGGCATGCCGAACATCACCTGACGTTTGGGATCGACCGCGATTCCGCCCCAGTTAAAGGCGCCGAAGTTGCCTGGATACACAATCGTTCCCTGCAGCGAGGGCGGCGTGTACTGGCCTTCGTAACGCAGCGATTTGAACTGGATGCGGCACCACAGCTGATCGAATGGCGTACCACCCCACATTTTGCCTTCGGTCAGCGGGGTGGGCTTGAAGTTCAATGCCGATTCCGGTTGTGTCGGCGCGCTGTGTTCGCCTTCTATCGTGCCTTGCGGCGCCTTGACTTCGCGTACCGGCAATACCGCTTCGCCGGTGCGACGGTCCAGAACGAAAATATCCCCCTGTTTGGTGGGCACAACCATTGATGGCACCACCCCCCCGGCGGTGTTGATGTCCATCAGACTGGGTTGGGCGGGCGAGTCCATGTCCCACAGGTCGTGGTGAACGAACTGGTGAACCCATTTGGCCTGACCGTTATTCAGATCCAGGGCGACCACAGAGGTAGCGTATTTTTCCTCATGCTCGTTGCGGTACCGGCCCAATTGATCCGGCGTGCGGTTGCCCATGGGGAAATACACCAGGCCCAGCTTTTCATCGACACTGCCCACAGACCAGCTGTTGGGCGAGCTTGTCGTGTACTTCTGGTCCGGATTGTTCGGATCGAATGGCGCAGTATCGTCGGGGTTGCCCGAGTCCCAGTTCCACAACAGCTTGCCGCTGCGTACATCGTAGGCCCGGATCACGCCTGAGGGCGAGTTGATATCATAGTTGTCATTGACTGCGCCGGCCACCACGATTTTGCCATCGGCAACCACGGGTGGCGAGGTGGAATAGTAATACCCATGCTGCTTGAACGGCATGTTGTGGGTCAGATCCAGCTCGCCGTTATCGGCAAAATCCTTGCAGACTTCGCCGGTTTGCGGATCCAGCGCAATCAGCTTGGCTGTGGCTGTCGGCAGAAACAGACGGGTGCTGCAGGCGGCGCCTGAGTCGGCGACGGTCGCTGGAGCCGCGGGTGTGGCTGCGGGTGTCGCGCCTGCTCCTGCGGTTTGGTTATTGTCGGCGGTGGCCGTCGCTGTTTCGGCTGTTGTCTGTGCTGCAGCGCCTGTTGCGGCGCCGTCGCCGGCCCAGTAGGACAGGCCGCGGCAGGTCTGATGCTGACGCTGGCCATCGGCCACGACATCGGCCTTGTATTCCCATTTTTTCTCGCCGGTGTCGGCATCCAGCGCAATCGCCCAGTTATGGGGCGTGCACAGATACAGCGTATTGCCTATCTTGATCGGCGTCGCCTGGTAGGTGAACTCGTTGGTATCGCCTTCCAGCTTGACGTCGCCGGTCTGATAAGTCCAGGCCAGTTTCAGTTTGCTCACATTTTCCGGTGTAATCTGATCCAGCGGCGAATAGCGCTGGCCATAGCCTGTGCGGCCATAAGCGTGCCAGTCGGTATCTCCGGTATGGGCGGTGTTGCCCATGTCCGGCTCTGCGCTGACGACCGCATCAGGCAATTGCCCGCTGATTTCATGCGTTGGGTTGGCGATGCTGCCCAGTGTGCCTATCGCAATTACGACTGTGATAACAGCGAGTACGGCCTTGGAGTTGGTCGTTTCGTTGGCAGCCATGCGGCGATCGGACTCAAGACGGCTGCGCTGCGGACGCGCCACGCCGGGCAGCAGCAGAATCAATCCGAGAATCAGGAAAAAACCCAGACGGGCGGCCAGCGGCCACCAGTCATAGCCTGATTCGAAAAACGCCCATACGGCCGTGCCGATCAGGAATGCGGCGTAGAGCACGAGAGCGAAAGGGCGGCGCTGGAACAGAAGAAATGCCGTAATCAGCAGGACAATACCCGCAGACACATAGTAAATGCTGCCTCCCAGCGACAACAGCCAGCCGCCTCCGACGGCAAGTGCCAGGCCGGATAGTAACGTGAGTAATGCCGCAATGGCGTTCATGATCTGCTCCGTTTGTTGATAATACATTTGTCATAGACACTCTGTTGGCTTGCAACATGTCCTGAAAACAAAGCAGCAGGCATGGCCAGCACTGTGTCAGATCTGATTCTGTCATTCTAGCACCGCTGTATGTCAAATAACCGGGTCATGAACACGGACATTCGTTCCCATATGTTAATTGACATGGGCCTGAATGTTCGCTCATAAAAAAACCGGCGCCTCTTGCCGGGGCGCCGGTTATACATCATATTGTTTCGACCAGGCCGTGAGGCCTGGGTCAGGCGTTGTCAGACCTGGGTAATAAATTTGGTTACCAGATACCCGTCAAAGGTTTCGGTACCGCCTTCACTGCCGATGCCGCTGTCCTTGACGCCGCCGAATGGCGTTTCGGGCAGGGCGACGCCGAAGTGGTTGATGTTGACCATGCCTGCTTCGATTTCATTGGATGCTTTGGTGGCCGTCTGCAATGATGTGGTGAACACATATGAGGAAAGGCCGAAAGGCAGGCTGTTGGCGCGCTTGATCACTTCGTCCGTATCGGAGAAACGCACCACAGGCGCGATCGGGCCAAACGGCTCTTCGGTCATCAGGCGCGACTCGTCGCTGATATTGGTGACCACGGTCGGCGGAAAGAAATATCCCTGGCCGCCCAGCGGATCGCCGCCCAGTTCAATGGTGGCGCCCCCCTTGCGGGCGTCTTCAGCGAACGATGAAATGGCGCCGACACGACGCTCATGCGCCAGCGGCCCCATTTCCGTGTCCTTGGCCGTACCGTCGCCTACCTTGATGCCCTTGAGCGTATCAACGAATACGGACAGGAACTGATCATAGGCTTTTTCCTGTACGTAGAAGCGGGTTGGGGAAATGCATACCTGACCGGCGTTGCGGATTTTGAATTTGGCCAGCATCTTGGCGGCCTTGGGAATATCGGCATCATCGAACACCAGCACCGGCGAGTGTCCGCCCAGTTCCATGGTGATGCGTTTCATATGGGCGCCAGCCAGCGCGGCCAGCTGCTTGCCCACGGGAACGGAGCCGGTGAACGACACTTTGCGCACGATCGGCGAGCGGATCAGATAGTCGGAGACTTTCGGCGGATCGCCCCAGACAATGTTCAGAATACCCTTCGGAAGGCCGGCGTCATGGAAAATGCGGGCAATGGCCATCACGGCGCTGGGCGCGTCTTCAGGGCCTTTCAGTATGATCGTGCAGCCTGCGCCGATCGCTGCGGAAATCTTGCGGATTGCCTGATTGAACGGAAAGTTCCAAGGCGTGAAGGCAGCGCATACGCCAATGGGTTCGCGCACAACCAGTTGACGCACCGCCGGGTTGCGTGGCGGCACGATGCGGCCATAAATACGGCGGCATTCTTCGGCATGCCAGTCGCAATGATCGGCGCAGCTGATAATCTCGCCGACCGCTTCGGCCAGTGGCTTGCCCTGGTCGCGTGTCAGATTCAGGCCGATGTCCTGTGCCCGCTCACGCGCCAGTTCCGCCGCCTTGCGCAAAATGGCCGAGCGGTCCATGGGAGAGCTGTGTTTCCAGGTCTGGAACGCGCGATCGGCTGCCTTCAGCGCGCGATCCAGGTCTGCTTCGCTGGCGTGCGGCAATTGCGCCAGCACTTCGCCGGTAGCGGGGTTGACAACATCCT
Source organism: Advenella sp. (assembly GCA_035304425.1). GTDB lineage: Bacteria > Pseudomonadota > Gammaproteobacteria > Burkholderiales > Burkholderiaceae_B > Advenella. Next base: position 5,480 of record DATGQC010000207.1, on the reverse strand, counting down.
GCGTGGTACGACCGTCTCCTGAAAGAAACTCACCATCAATGTAAAGACTGAGTGCTTCATACTGGCTCATTACTTATCCTTTCTGTGTCTATGGTATTTATGTAAAAATGCGCCGCACCATCGCATGCGACAGTACTGCAAAGGGTGGTTTTTTTTATATTCTTGTGCCTATCCCGATAATAAACGGACTGGCGCAAATTTGCATGCGCAGCGCCCGGTAATGAAATATTTTTCATCGGCTCGCGCCCGGAACGCGCAGCGCTCGCCTTCCAAAAGACAGCCCTTGCCCCTGGCTGTGCCCGTCGCCGCAGCAGGCAGGACAGTTGCAGTTCATTGGTCCAGGGTCCATAATCGGTCCATCCAATTTTCCTCTGCTTCCCGGGCGCATGGCCTGTACCGTATGCGCTGTATCGTAACAATGAGAATATTACTTGTAGAAGACGAACCGTCCCTGGCCAAATGGCTTGCCAAAAGCCTGGCACGCTATGCCGGCTTTATCGTCGAATGGGCCGACGACGGGCTGCTGGCGGTGCGGCGCCTGGAGCTTGAAGAGTACGACGCGGTGATTCTGGATCTGGGGCTGCCCGGGCTGGACGGCGCCGGTGTGCTGGCGCGCATGCGGGCTCGCGACGATCGTACTCCGGTGCTGGTGCTTACCGCGCGCGACTCGCTGAATCAGCGGATTGACTTGCTGCACCAGGGCGCTGATGATTTTCTGGCAAAGCCATTTGAAATGGGCGAACTGGAGGCGCGTCTGACGGCGCTGATCCGGCGCAGCCGTGGCAAAAGCCGCCCGCGTTTGCAACTGGGCAAGCTGTCGCTGGATGCGGGCCTGCAACAGTTCTATCTGGACGATCAGCCGCTGGCCCTGTCGCCGCGGGAGACCGCCGTCTTGCGCGTGCTCATGCAACGCAGTGGCGAACCGGTAAGCAAACAGTCCATTCTGGACCGCGTGGTGGCCGACGATAAAGAGGTGAACCTGGAAGCCATTGAAGTGATCGTGCATCGGCTTCGCAAGAAACTGACCGACAGTGAGGCACAGATTGTCACGGTGCGGGGCGTGGGCTACAGCCTGGAAGCCATGGCGGCACAGGCATGAAACTGTTTTCGCGCAGCCTCAAATCCATTTTGCTATGGCTGCTGGTGCCGGCGCTTTTGCTCACTATGCTGACCGCCCTCGGCTTGTCCAGCAAGGATCTGCGCAAGCAAATTACGGTGGCCTACGACCGCTCGCTGGTGGGGGCGCTCAACTCCCTGAATCATAATATCTCTACCCAAAGTGGTGGGCTCTCGCTGGAACAGCCTTACACCCTGTTGGAATTTTACGAACTGACGGCGAATGCCGACGTGTTTTTCAAAATCGCTGCCGACGACGGCCTGTCGGTGATCGGCAATGCCGATCTGCCGATGCCGGCCATGGCGCTGGAGTCCGGCAAGGCCTATTTTTTCGATACCGATTATCTGGGCGAGCCGGTGCGTTCGGTGGTCATGGCGCGCGAAGCTGTGCCGCCGCTGTACGGCGATAAAAGCGTGCGCATCATCATCCAGGTGGCCGAAGGCATCGGCGACCGGGAATCCTTTATCAACCGCATGTTATGGCGTTCGGTGGGGCGCGATTTGCTGCTGATCGCCGTTGTGATGATCATTGTGGTGGTTGGCATCATTTTCGCGGTACGGCCGCTGGAGCGCCTGCGTTACGAAATGCGTTCGCGCACCATCAATGATTTGCGGCCGGTCAGCACAGAGGGGATGCCCAAAGAGGTCAAGCCGCTGGTCAATGCCATCAACCAGCACATGCAGCGTTATACCGAACAGGCAGGCCGCCAGCGCCAGTTCCTGGATGACGCCTCGCATCAGTTGAAAACCCCGCTGTCAGTCCTCAAGACGCAACTGGATTACGCCTTGCGCGAGTCGGATCCTCAGGAAGTGCGCGAGGTCCTGCTCTCCATGAACGAGGGGGTAGACCGGGCTATTCGCATGACCAGCCAGATGCTGGCGCTGGCGCGTGCGCGCGATTCGCTGGATACCCAGGTATGGCAGGATAGCGCCATGGTCGATCTGGGTGAGCTGGTCAATCAACTGGTCCGGGATATGTGGCCGGTGATACGCGAGCGACGCATTGATCTGGAAGTCATGCCGCCAGCGAGTCCGCTGCAGGTGCGCGGGGTCGCCTGGCTGTTGCAGGAAGCGCTGCGTAACGTGCTGGATAACGCCATTCGCTATTGTCCGCGACAGGGCGCGGTAGCGATATCGCTGGTGCGCCTGGACGATGCCACGGCGCAGGTCGTGGTCGAAGATAGCGGACCGGGCATGTCCGAAGAAGACCGGCAGAAAGCCGGCACGCGTTTCCGGCGCGGTAAGGCGGGCAAGCACCTGCCTGGCGCCGGTCTGGGACTGGCCATTGTCAGCACTATCCTGCAAATGCACCAGGCCCGGATGGTGCTGGAGCCCAGTGAACGGCTCAAGGGTTTGCGCGTGCGCCTAGTGTTTACCCTTAATTTGACGCCCTGAACCGCATTGTCGTCGCAATTGAAAGGCAATCGAAAGGTTCCATCTGTAATGTACGCAAAGTTCCGTGGTTCTGTGCGCGAAGGTGATGCACAACGCGCAGGACCGGGTTTTGCCAGACCTGACGCACACCGGTGCGCCAGAGCAACGGGCAGAACCGGACGGCAACGGCTGGTCAGGCTGCAGGCCCGGCCAATTCCTACCATTTAATTATAAAGATGAGACTAACCATGCGTTCTTCTTTCCTGTCCCGAGTTTTCGGTGCTTCTGTCATTGCTGCCCAGCTTGCGATGGCGCCGGCCGCGTTTGCCGATGAACCCCGCCGTCCCGAATGTATTGCTCCGGCGCAGCCGGGTGGTGGTTTTGACCTGACCTGCCGGTTGGCGCAGGAAGGCCTCAAACAAAGCGGCGCCCTCAAGACGCCGATGCGTATCGTGTATATGCCGGGCGGTATCGGCGCTGTCGCCTATAACAACGTGGTTGCGCAGAAACCGTCAGAAGGCGGCAATATCGTGGCCTTCTCCGGTGGCTCATTGCTTAATCTGGCACAGGGCAAGTTCGGCAAATACAACGAAAATGATGTTCGCTGGCTGGCCGCTGTCGGCACCGATTACGGCGTGGCTGTCGTGCGTGATGATTCCCCTTATAAGGACCTCAAATCATTGATGCAGGCCTTCAAGGAAGATCCGACCAAGGTCGTGCTGGGCGCCGGCGGCACAGTTGGCAGCCAGGACTGGATGAAAGCGGCGCTCACGGCCAAGGCCGCGGGTGTGGACTACAAGAAAATGCGTTTTGTGGCCTTTGAAGGGGGTGGCGAGTCTGTTACCGCCTTGCGTGGCGGCCATATCCAGGCCTATATGGGTGACGCGGCAGAAGCCTTCACCATGCTTGAAGGCGGCGCGCCCATCAGAGTGCTGGCCGTATTCAACGACAAGCGCCTGGAAGGCAAGTTCAAGGACGTGCCCACCGCCAAGGAGCAGGGCTTTGATATTCAGTGGCCGATTATTCGCGGTTACTACGTAGGCCCTAAAGTGTCCGACGAAGATTACACCTTCTGGCTTGATGCTTTCAAGAAGATGACGGCCGATCCAGGCTTTGCCAAATTGCGCGAACAGCAGGGTTTGTTTCCCTTTGACAAAACCGGCCCCGAGCTGGACGCCTATGTCAAGGAGCGCGTTGCTGCATACCGCGAGCTGGCTGATTCCTTTGGCCTGATGAAAAAATAACAGCGCCGCCTGACCCGCTGCCGCCAGTGCTGGCCGGTAGCGGCCGGCGCTGCGGCGCCGGGACACTTTCTGTCTGGAACTACCACCATGAATGATCGCATATTGGGGATTGTATCCCTGGGGCTTGCCATATTCCTGACCATCTTCGGCTGGAACCTGCATGCGCCTGTTTCCTACGAGCCCGTGGGCCCGCGTGCCTTTCCCTTGCTGATTGCACTGGTCATCGGCTTATGTGGCCTGTGGCTCATCTACAAAAACGAATTTACTGCAGAGGCCAATCCGCCCGGCGCCAATGGACGCATTTTCCTGATGGTGCTGGTCGCCATGGGTTACGCCTTCCTGTTTCAATGGCTCGGCTTCATTATTGCCACTGCGCTCATGACCGTGCTGGTGGGGCGGCTGTTCGGCGGCGCCTGGATCAAGTGCCTGATCGGCGGTGTCGTCATGGGCGTATTGTTTTTCCTCCTGTTCGATCGCGCGCTGGATGTCGTGCTGCCAACAGGCATTCTGGAGGGTCTGCTATGAGCGGCTTGCTCGATCATTTATCTATCGGTTTCGGCGTTGCGCTCACCTGGAGTAATTTGCTGATTGCTGCCGTGGGCGCTTTCCTGGGAACGCTGGTGGGCGTGCTGCCCGGCCTTGGACCCATCAATGGGGTGGCCATGCTGATTCCGCTGGCTTTTGCCATGAATTTTCCGCCTGAATCGGCCCTGATTCTGCTGGCGGCGGTCTATGTGGGCGCCGAGTATGGCGGACGGATTACCTCGATTCTGCTGAATGTGCCCGGCGAGGCCAGTGCGATCATGACGACGCTTGACGGCTATCCGCTGGCGCGCCAGGGTCTGGCCAACGTCGCGCTGTCCTTGTCCGCCTGGTCTGCTTTTTTCGGCGCGACGGTGTCGGTGGTCGGCATTATGCTGCTGGCGCCCCTGCTGGCGCGCTGGGCCCTGGCTTTTGGTCCGCCCGAGTATTTCGTCCTGATGATTTTCTCGTTCTGCTGCCTGACCAGCCTGCTGGGTAAAAAACCGGTCAAGGGCACGCTGGCGGCCATGCTTGGCCTGGCCATTTCCGTGGTGGGCGTGGATGCCAACTCCGGCGTCTATCGTTATACGTTTGACTCCGTGCACCTGGCTGACGGTATCGAGTTCGTGGTTGTCGTGATCGCGCTGTTTGCGGTGGCCGAATTGCTCGAGATGCTGGAGAAGGTCATGGGCGGACAGCACGTGGAAGTTGACTCCAGCGGTCGTAAAATATTCAATCTGAAAGAGCTGGCCTTTACCTGGTGGAGTGTCGTGCGCAGCGCCTTCGTGGGTTTTTTCGTCGGCGTACTGCCGGGTGCGGGCGCCAGTGTGGCTGCGGCCGTCGCCTATTCACAGGAAAAGCGCATTATCGAAGGCAAGGATCCCGACGCCAAATTCGGCAAGGGCGATATGCGGGGTCTGGTTGCGCCGGAAGCGGCGGCTACCGGTTCTGCTATCGGCTCCTTTGTGCCCATGCTGACCCTGGGGGTGCCGGGTTCGGGCACCACTGCGGTGATGATGGGCGCGCTCACGCTCTATAACATTACGCCGGGTCCGGTGTTGTTCGACTCCAAGCCTGAGCTGGTATGGGGGCTGATCGCATCGCTGTTCATTGCCAACGTCATGCTGTTTGTCATGAACGTACCGATGGTGCGCGTGTTCTCCAAAGTGCTCGCCGTGCCTGGCTGGCTGCTGGTTCCGGGCATTCTGTGCATCAGCTTCATCG
>DATGQC010000206.1:0-10806 GCA_035304425.1 Advenella sp. | reverse complement strand
GCACCGGTCGCTCTACCGGCGCCCACGTGCATTTCGAAGTGCGGGTCGATGGCGAGCCGACCGACCCGATCGCCTTTCTGAGTCAAATGTCCTCATCCACCGCCGTTGCCAGCACGACCCCCGACAGTCTGCTTAAACGGGCAGAGCAGGTGGGAGCGGCGGCGCTCAGTAGCAAAATCGTCACGGATACAAAAGAGCATGTCAGATTGCCTCCCGGAATCACTACCCGGCCTCGTATGCGTTAAACTATCGTGATTTTCTCGTGATGACTCACTAACCTGTCAGGAAGTACACCCATTGAAGTCTTCCTGATTACTCTGAAAGCAGAATGATTTCTTTACTCAAAAAAATTGTTGGCAGCCGTAACGATCGCCTTCTGAAACAGTATCGCAAGCTGGTCACCAGGATCAACAGTCTGGAAAAAACCGTCGAAGCCCTGTCCGATGAAGCGCTTGCCGCGAAAACCCAGGAGTTCAAGACGCGCTATCAGCAGGACGGAGACCTGGACGCTCTGTTGCCCGAAGCTTTCGCGGTTGTGCGTGAAGCCTCGCGCCGGGTACTGGGCATGCGTCACTTCGACGTTCAGCTGATCGGCGGCATCACCCTGCATTACGGCAAGATCGCCGAGATGCGTACGGGTGAAGGCAAAACGCTGATGAGTACGCTGCCGGTCTATCTGAATGCCATGTCGGGCAAGGGCGTGCACGTGGTTACGGTTAACGACTACCTGGCGCGTCGCGATGCGCAGCAAATGGGACGGCTGTATAACTTTCTTGGCCTGTCCGTGGGTGTGGTGGTGCCAGAGCAGGACAATACCGAGAAGGTCGCCGCCTATCGCGCCGATATTACCTACGGTACCAATAACGAATTTGGCTTTGACTATCTGCGCGACAATATGGAATATCGCGCCGAAGACCGGCGCCAGCGTGAACTGAGCTACGCCATTGTCGACGAAGTGGATTCCATCCTGATCGATGAAGCCCGTACGCCGCTGATTATTTCGGGCCAGGCCGATGACAATACCGAACTGTATGTCAAAATGAACCAGGTTCCGGCCATGCTCACACGCATGGCGTCCGAGCCCAAGCCGCAAGAGCCGGAACCGGAAGGCGATTTCTGGGTAGATGAAAAATCCCAGCAGATTTACCTGTCCGAAGCCGGGCATGAGCACGCTGAAGAAATCCTGACCCGTCTGGGCATGCTGCCGCAGGGCGAGTCGCTTTACGAGCCGCGCCATATTACGTTGATGCATCACCTGATGGTGGCCTTGCGTGCCCACAATCTGTTCTTCCGTGATCAGCACTATGTGGTCAATGACGGTGAAATCGTGATCGTGGATGAATTCACGGGACGTTTCATGGCGGGACGCCGCTGGTCCGATGGCCTGCATCAGGCCGTGGAAGCCAAGGAAGGGGTTGCGATTCAGAACGAAAACCAGACCCTGGCGTCGATCACGTTCCAGAATTTTTTCCGCATGTACAAAAAGCTGGCCGGTATGACCGGTACGGCCGATACCGAAGCCTACGAGTTTCAGGAAATCTATGGCCTGGAAACGGTCATTATTCCGACCAATCTGCCCATGATCCGAAACGATCAGAACGATCAGATTTTCAAGAACGATCAGGAAAAATTCGCTGCCATCATCAAGGATATCCGCGATTGCCATGAACGCAATCAGCCGGTGCTGGTCGGCACCACGAGTATTGAAAACTCCGAAGTGCTGTCCGAGCTGTTGAAAAAAGAAAACCTGCCGCATGATGTGCTCAATGCCAAGCAGCATGCGCGCGAGGCTGAAATTGTGGCCGAGGCGGGCAAGCCGGGCAAAATCACCATTGCGACCAACATGGCTGGCCGTGGCACCGACATTGTGCTTGGTGGCAGCATAGAGAAAGCCATTTCCCTGGTGCGCACAGACGATACGCTTACGCCAGCCCAGAAAGACGAGCGGATTGCCGCTATCCGTGAAAAATGGCTACCCGTTAACGAACAGGTCAAGCAGGCAGGTGGCTTGCGCATTATCGGCACCGAAAGACACGAATCGCGTCGTATCGACAACCAATTGCGAGGCCGGGCCGGACGCCAGGGCGATCCGGGCTCTTCACGCTTCTACCTGTCGCTGGATGATTCGCTCATGCGCATTTTTGCGGGCGATCGCGTGCGCGCCATTATGGATCGCCTGGGCACTGACGGCGAACCGATAGAAGCCAAGATGGTATCGCGCTCCATTGAATCGGCGCAACGCAAGGTGGAAGGCCGCAACTTCGACATCCGCAAGCAGTTGCTTGAATATGATGACGTCTCTAACGACCAGCGCAAAGTATTGTACGGTCAGCGCAATGAGGTGCTGGAAGAGGCCGATTCCGGCCCGCTGGTTGCCAACCTGCGCGATGCGGCGATTACCGACTTTGTACGTACGTATGTGCCGGCAGAAAGCATGGAAGAGCAGTGGGATATCCCTGCGTTGCAGACAGCGCTGGAAGCCGAATGGCAGGTCAGCGTGCCCTTGACCGACATGCTGCAGAAAAATGAAAACATGGGCGACGAGGATATCGTGGAAGCGGTACTGGCACAGGCTCGCGAGAACTACGACACCAAGGTCGCATTGGTCGGCAAGGAACAGTGGGTCTCGTTCGAGCGCGCTATTCTGCTGCAAACCATCGATACCCTCTGGCGTGAGCATTTGTCGTCACTTGATCACCTGCGTCAGGGGATTCATTTGCGGGGCTATGCGCAAAAAGATCCGAAACAGGAATACAAGCGCGAAGCCTTTGAGCTGTTCTCCGGGATGCTGGAGCGCATTCGGAATGAAACAGCGCGCGTGCTCATGACGGTGCAGATCCAGTCGCCCGAACAGGTTGAAGCGGCTGAAGCCGACGCCGCCCAATCTCATGTATCCAATATGCAGTACCATCACTCTGATTACGATGAGGCGCTGGCCAATGCTGAAATCAATGAACAGGGCGATGTGTCTGCGGGTGGTATCACCGTCAAGAACATGGTGGGCAGAGTGGGCCGCAATGATCCGTGCCCTTGCGGCAGTGGTAAAAAATATAAGCATTGCCACGGCAAGCTGAGCTGATCGGCGCCGGGCTCGGCTTTGTGCCGGTTAGGCAGGCGTTTCGGGGGCGCCGGCGCTGCAGATAGCCGAATGGTGTCAAAGGCGCTGTATCTGTCCGGATTCGCGTATCGATATATACCACACCAACGGCGCAGAGCAATACCCCAGATCTGCGCCGTTGCGACAGTCAAGGTTATCGATCAACAGCACGGCTTGATGGCGCAGGTTGATGTCGACGAAAATAAACGCCATGTCCCCGGATGGCATGCGCCAAAAAAATCCCTCGCAGTTTTAAGCTGCGAGGGATTTTTATTATGCAGTGGGCGGGGCAATGAGTAATGCCACGCCGTGTAACGACGACATGACGCCTACCTAGATAAGGAACAGGTTCGCCAGTCCCAGGAACACAAAGAAGCCTAGCGAATCGGTGGCGAACGTAAGCAGCACCGAAGATCCCATCGCCGGGTCCTTGCCGAAACGATCCCGTGTCAAGGGGATCAGCACACCTAACATGGCGCCGATCAGCATATTGCAGACAAGCGCCGCCATCATGACCGCGGCAATGGAAAAACTGCGCGAGACAAGCCACGCAAAGGCGGCAGCGACCAGACTGCCGGAAATGCCTACCAGAAACGTCACCACAAACTCACGTCGCAGCAGCGACTTGACGTTGTTGGACGTAATGCGGCCCATGGCCAGGGCGCGAATCACAAGCGTCATTGTCTGGTTGCCCGAGTTGCCGCCGATGCCGGCAACAATGGACATGAGAAATGCCAGGATCACAATGGTGCTGACGGTTTCTTCAAACTGCGAAGCCACATAAGAGGCGATTGATGCTGTGCCCAGATTCAGGAACAGCCAGGGCGCCCGGTTGCGGATCGCGTTGGAGACGGGCGCAAAAATATCTTCTTCCTGCAGACCGGCGCGTGACAGATCCTGTTCCTGCGAATCTTCGCGGATCACGTCCACCACTTCGGCAATGGTCAATCGGCCGATCAGACGGTTTTGCTGATCCACGACGGGCGCAGAAACCAGATCGTAACGTTCGAACGCATTGGCCGCTTCACGGTCCTCGTCGTCGGGACCAAGTGTCAGATAGTCGGTGTTCATGACTTCTTTCACGCTGGTATCGGGATCGCTGACCAGCAGGCGCGACACGGATAGCACCCCCTGAATCTGGTCGCCGCGATCCACCACGAAGATCTGGTCGGTGTGATCCGGAAGCTCGCTGAGACGGCGCAGATAGCGCAGCACCACTTCCAGGGTGACGTCCTCGCGCACCCGGACCATCTCGAAATCCATGATGGCGCCGACCGTACCCTCGGGGTAACCCATCGCTTCGAGCAGTTGCGCCCGTTCGGCGTCGGTCAGCCCTTTCTGTACCTCGGCCACAATGTCCGGGGGCAGGTCGGCTGCCAGGTCGGCCAGTTCGTCGGCGTCCAGATCTTCGGTCGCCGCCAGCAGATCGGCCCGATCCATGGACGCAATCAGCGATTCCCGGACCCAGTCGTCCACTTCCAGCAGGATGTCGCCATCGTACTTGGAATTGACCAGGCTCCAGATAAGCTGGCGCTCTTCGGTGGGCAGCGATTCGAGGATGAATGCGATATCTGCCGGATGCAGGGCATTCAGGGTATTGCTCAGTTCGGCTTCGTGCTGACGCCGAATCAGGCCTTCGACCAGCGTTGACTGGTCATCACCCGCTTCCTGACGGTGCACCAGCTGTTCGACAATGGCGTGTTTTTTCAGTAATTCCTGAATGCGCTCGAGCGCCAGCTGCGCATCCTCGGTGTCGAGTCTGCGCGGTACATGAACCAGGACGGCATCGGATGGTTGCTGATTTTGTTGCGCCATGACTATAACTACCGGTTAAGCGTTTGTGATTTGAGGTGCGGGCTGATCATGGCCGAGAGCGCCGGAAACAGGGCGTTGCCGGCGGCGGCGACATAGCCATTGATGGGCCAGGGGTCGTTGCCGTACATATCCTCTGCGCGCCCCTGGGCTTCCCGCACCAGCAGTGAGCCGGCGGCGACGTCCCACGGCGCCAGGCCCATTTCAAAATAACCATCGAAGCGGCCGCATGCGACCCAGGCCAGATCCAGGGCAGCAGCCCCATTGCGGCGCAGGCCGCGGGTAGTATGGATAGCCGTATCAAAGATCGGCATGTATTGATCTTCGAAGGAAAAATCGCGGAAGGGAAATCCGGTTGCCAGCAGCGAATCGGCCAGCGTGGCCGTTTTTGAGCAGGCGATACGCTGACCGTTAAGCCACGCGCCGGTGCCTGCCACCGCGGTAAACAACTCTTCGCGGTTGGGGTCGTACACAACCGCGACGACAGGCGTATCGCACGCAAGCGGCTCGGCTGCCTGGGGCAGCACCGTGCCCGCGTGAGCAATGAGCCCGAGCGATACGGCATAGTGCGGAATACCATGCAAATAATTGGTTGTGCCGTCCAGCGGATCAATGTACCAGGTGGCAACGCCCTCGGGCTTGCCGCCGGTTTCTTCAGCGACAATGCCAAAGTGCGGGGTCAACTGGGCGAACGCATCCAGGATGGCCTGTTCCGCTTCCTTGTCGGCCTGCGAGACCAGATCATTCCTGGCTTTGTGATCGATAATAAGGTCCGATCGGCGATGCGAATAGGCCTGCAGTACAGAGGCTCCCGCATGGGCTGCCTTGATGCCGGCATCAAGCGCAATACCGAAGTCGATGAGGGAAGAAGACATGCGTGATACTCCGTCTGGATTTGAATCGGAACAGCAGCCGGGATAAATCCCGATAATCGAAAGATTATAAAATGAATAGCTTTGCCCGGGTTCGCATTGCGGCAAAACCGGGTATTCTTCTGTGTGAACGGCGCGATGGCATTGCCTGGTGGCGCGTTGCGGGTCGCCATGGAGCGGCCCGTTTTTTAGTAGTGGTACGGAGAGGGCTTGATGAAAGAGGCGCTGGACAATTTCAGTACGGTGTTGGAACAGGCGATGACGCATCTGCAACATAGCATGCAGCGCGAGAACGCTTACACCGCTCTGGTGCTGGCTGCCGATGGCGCGCAGGTTGCCGCGGCCATGCTGACGCACTGGCAGCGTCACGCGCCCGCGCAGGCGCAGCTGCATCTGGTGTTTTTTGAAGCCGCTCCTGCCGCCGGCAGCGCAACGGTGTCTGCTCCGGCTACCCACAGTGCGCGCGCGGCAAGCGAACGCGGCGCTCATGCCGTCCTGGACGCGCTGTTGGCCGCAACTGATCAAGCCGGCGTGCCGCTGCTGCCCGGCGTGCATCGGTTTGATGCGCCGGCGCACCGGCTCTCGGTGACGCGCCTGATCGGCCCGGTAACACAAACCTTCTCGCAATTGGTGGCCGTGTTGGATCTGGTGCTGGTTGATTCGGTCAGTCGAGTCGCCGATATTGCGCACTATGCCGATAGTGTGTTGCGTATCGCAGCGCCAGAGCTGGCCGTGGTCGCGCCCCTGGCGGTACTGGAACAATTGCAGCAGTCGATCCGGAACAAGGGGGCCCGGGGCGTGGTTTTGCACCCGCTGGATCGGCCCTGGCAGGTATTGCTGGCGCAGCTGCACAAACCAGCCAAGCCGTTGGTCGCTTCGGCCCGCACGGCCTGGGTGGTCGGCGGCAGTTTAGCCGGGGCGGGCGTGGCCTATGCGCTGGCATTGCGCGGCTGGCAGGTGCACGTGACCGACCCGGCGCTGGCCCATGGTCAGCCGGGACCTCAGGCAGGTCATCTTGCCGCGGCCCTTACGCCGCTTATTTCCGTTGACGACAATGTCAAGGCGCGGCTGAGCCGGGCCGGGGTGTATCGTGCCCATGAGCGCTGGGCGGGCTTTGGCGACGATATCGTTATCTCGCGCAATGGCACGCTGGAGCTGGCGCGCAGCAAGGGTCACGCGCGTGACCTGTTGCAGGCCGTGCAGGCCATGGCCCATCCCGCAGGGTGGGTCAGCCTGGCTACGCCATCGCAGGCGACGGCGCGCGTCGGCGTTGATGTTACGCGTCACGGCGCCTACTTTGCCAAAGGCATGACGGTTTCGCCCCCCAATCTGATCCGTAAGCTGTTGTCGCATCCCAATATCGTCTGTCATGGCCTGCAGATCGATTCGCTGCAAAAGGCGCCGCAAGGCTGGCAACTGCGCGCTCATCGGGATGGCGAGCCCGTGGTCGCGGCCGAATGCGATATCGTCATTCTGGCGACTGCGACGCGCACGCCGAGGCTATTGGCCGATAGCGGCCTGGATCAGCATATCCTGCGTTCCGGGCGCAGCCAGCCGATCGTACCTGCGATTATGGCCATGGATACGCTGGCCGGACAGGTCATGCATGTGCCGGCGGCGATGTTGTCCCAGGTGCCGACCAGTGTCATTGGCGCGGAAGGCTATTTTCTACCGCCCGTGCAGGGGCAATGCGTGTTGGGCAGCACCTACGAACGGGAGCCGGCCGGGCAGGGATGCACGCGCCGCGGGCAACAGCATATCGTGAGTAAACTGGCGCCGGCGCTTGCTCCCGCCGTCCTGCAGCCGGTTTTTGACGCCATGGCGGCAGCGCCGATTACCCGCATGTCGCAGGAGGGAGCGTTGGACGACGCGGAGAAGGGCGGGGACGGCACAACCGATACCCGTGCGCAGGCAGACAATGATGCTGCGGTATTTGCCGGATGGGCTGGCAGCCGGGCGGTGATTCGTGGCCGGTTACCGGCGTTTGGCCCGCTGCGTCATGCGCCCGGGCTGTGGCTGGCTTGCGGTTACGCCTCGCATGGCCTGACCTGGTCTGCATTGGCCGGAGATGTCATCGCCGCCATGCTCAATGCTGAGCCGGTGCCGCTGGAGCGTGATTTGCTGCAGGCGGTGGCGCCTCGCTGAAAAAAAATCAAAATCGGCCGAAAAACGGCTGCATCTGCTTTGTTTTTTAGCCAAAACACGAAATTGATTTTATTTTGTGTGGTAAATGAGTCAAAATAAGCGTTTTTAGGGAATCTCTTGCCCGTATCCATGCTCCGGTATTTTCCCCTCATTGAAAAGAACTCACGTGATTCAATTTGATCGTCTTGTATTCAAGTCCGCTCATGCAACGCATGCCGAGTTTTCTACGGACACTGATTTATTATTGCGTGTCGAGGCTCATGGCCCGGGCGTATTCAGGATCCTGGCAGGGTTGCCCGACAGGCTTTCCGAAGAAAAACAAACCGCGCGCCAGAAACAGCGCCAGGCACTGACCATCGCTCGCGAAGAGTGCATCGGTGAGATGCTGACCGAGTCGCTGATCGATGAATCTGGCTGGCGTTTCAGCCAGGGCGATGTCTCTCTGGTAATCCGCAACAGTCCGCTGAATATTTCGCTATTTCGTGGCGAAACATGCATTTTGCACACCGATGATAGCTTCGAGACGCCGCTGGTCATGGAGTCCGAGGCTGGCCAGCCGGCCCATTGGTCGGTGATGTTCGATCTGCCGGACAATGAGCCGGTGTTCGGGCTTGGCGAAACCGCCGGCGACTTTAATCGCCGCGGCGTGGAAGTCGTATCCGACCTGAACGATTTTCGCTATTTGCCGCTGGCCTGGAATCCCAGGGGCTGGGGACTCTACGCGAACTCGCTTGAGCGGGTCATGCATGATCCCGGCACGGAAGATAATCCAGGCACTTATCAGATTTTTATCGATGGCCCGGTTTTTGACCTGTTTCTGTTCGCGGGCGACGTTTCTGAAATATTCAATCAGTATTCCGCGTTAACCGGTCGTGCCGGGCAGCCGCCGTTATGGGCCATGGGTGCATGGCTCAGGCAGCAGCCGGGGCAGGCTACGGCGGGCTTTATTGAACAGGCAGAAGCGCTGCGGCAATCCGGGTTTTCACTGGACGTGCTGGATTTTGCCCAGCCTTCCATGGTGCAGTTTCAGGCAGACAAGCTGGTGCTGGAGTGGGATGACGCTCGCATGGACGATGCGCGCCGCACGCTGGGCGGGTTGCGTGAAAAGTTTTTTGAGGTCTGTGTGCCATCCTTTCCGGGCGTGCCGCGTGACTCGGTCCTGTTCGACGATCTTGAAGATCGGGGCTGGTTGCTGACCGGCGACGATGGCAATGCTTTTGTCTTTGACGGCGTCCCGGAAAACGGCAATGTGTCGTTTGGCCTGCTGGATCTGACCTACAAGGATGCCTATGCGTTCTGGGTCGAGCGGCATCATCAACTGGTCGACGAAGGTGTCGGCGCTTTCCACAGTTCCTTTCCGCTGGATATTCCTGATGCGGTCAGCGCGCGCAACGGCGAATCCGGTGCGCTGCTCCGAGAGCTGTATCCGCTGTTATTGCGCCGGGCGCTGTTTGATGCCGTTTCCATGAACAAGACGCCTACCGAAGGCGTGGTGCCTTCTGCAGATTTGATGATGGCTGTGCAGCGCGTGGCGTGGCAAAAAACGCCGGCGTCGACCAATGACTGGGACGGGTTGACACAGTGGTTGCGCCAGGCGCTGTCCATCCAGGCCAGTGGCGTGACCGCGGTCACCCATGATCTGGGCAACCCAGTGCAACTGGATGGCGACGCGCCGTTGGATGCGACACTGTATCTGCGCATGCTGGGCTTGTGCGTCTTTTCCGCCGGATTTGCTTTTCAGGCCACGCCGGCATTATTGCCGGATGCCTATCCTGAAGACATCCAGGCTAAGATCCGAACATTGCTCGAACTGCGCTATCGCCTGATCCCGTATATCAATGGCGTCATTGAAGACGCGGTCCGCACCGGCCTGCCGGTGCAGCGGATGATGGCGCTGGCCTATCCCGATGACGCCAAGGCGCGAGCCTGGGATCACCAATATATGCTGGGGCCGGCATTGCTTGTGGCGCCGGTGCTGCAGCCGGGTTCATCGGTGAATGTCTATCTGCCCGAAGGCGACGCCTGGTGGGATCTCAACCTCAATCAACGCTATGAGGGCGGGCAGGTGCTGACCGTTGAATGCGGACTGGACTCTGTGCCGGTCTTCGGTCGCGAAGGTCATATGCTCTGTCTGGGGCCGGTTTTGCGGCATATGGGCGAGTTCAACTCGGCGCGGATTCTGGACGAAGTCTGGATGTTTGGCATGCCCATGCATAATCCGGTTGTCATGCGCAACAAGATTCGTGTCATGCAGATGCAGGGGTCAAGTTATATCAAGGGACTGGAAGGATTGAAAATTCTTCAGTCCGATGGTCTTGAGGTAAAACGTCGCGGCGCAGAAGTGCGTATTTCGCGCGAGCGGTAAAAGTAGTAATGTGCATGGCGACAAAGAAAAAATATAATTTCTTTGTCGCAATTGTGCAAATATTGTTGACAGCCAGTTCGAAATCCTTCATAATCTTTTTCTTTCCTGGGCTGGTAGCTCAGTCGGTAGAGCAGTGGACTTTTAATCCATTGGTCGCGAGTTCGAGTCTCGCCCAGCCCACCAGGAAACACTTGTAGTAAAAATAATTTAGCCGCTAACCTGAAAATGGAGTAGCGGCTTTTTTATTTTCTGAATTCAACGTCTTGTTGTCTTCGTCTGTTCTTGTCTGCATCAGTGGTCGGTTGCTGCAGCGATCTGCTTTGCATCAATGACTAACCTCAAATGTCGATCGGCATCGATGGTTAACGAGGTATGGTCGTAATGCTCTGCCTTACCGTTGATGATCAGCTTGCGTGTGCTATTGCCGGCGGTATGCACATCATGTTTTCGCCACCATGCTTTGAATTCCGGCGATACCTGTGTCAGTTCAGCCACGAGCTCATGAATGTCCGCTT
>DATGQC010000205.1:0-3518 GCA_035304425.1 Advenella sp. | reverse complement strand
CAGGTTATCTCACTGCTGGTGGCCGGCGATGAGTCGCAAAGTGTGCTGACGGCAACCGAAAATGGTTACGGCAAACGTACCTCGATCTCGGAATACACACGCCACGGTCGCGGCACCAAGGGCATGATCGCCATTCAGACCAGCGCCCGCAACGGCAAAGTCGTGGGGGCTGTTCTGGTGAACCCATCGGACGAAATCATGTTGATCACCACCGCAGGCGTGCTGGTTCGTACCCGCGTCTCGGAAGTGCGGGAAATGGGCCGCGCGACCCAGGGCGTTACGCTGATCAGCGTTGATGATGGCAGTAGCCTGTCGGGCGTACGACGCGTCGTGGAAAGCGATGCGGATGTCGATGAGGCCGACGCAGCACCGTTGCCTGACGGCGGCCAGCCGGGTCCGCAGGCCGATGACAGCAACGAAGCGTCGGGCGATGCGCCTGGGTCAGCGACACCGGATACCGACACAGAGGGCTGATTTTTTCAGCGTAAATCACCTTAATTTCAGGGTAAATAATGGGTACGCAATTTTGGAATTTTTCGGCCGGGCCGGCTGTCCTGCCCAAGCCTGTTCTGGAACAGGCAGCCGCCGAAATGCTCGACTGGCGCGGCAGCGGCATGTCGGTCATGGAAATGAGTCACCGGGGCGCCGAATTTACGCAAATCTGCGATGAGGCTGAAGACGACCTGCGCACCCTGTTGGGCGTGTCCGACGACTATGCCGTGATTTTCATGCAGGGTGGCGCAACGGCGGAAAACGCCATTGTCCCGATGAACCTGATTGCGCGCAACCAGTCCAATAGCGCTGATTATGTCCTGACCGGCAGTTGGTCGGTCAAGTCACATAAAGAGGCGCAACGCTACGGCAATGCGCGGGTGGCTGCTGCTGCCGATACAGACAGGCAGATCGATGGCGTCACATATGGCGCCTGGAGCTGGGTGCCGCCGCTTGATTCCTGGCGCGTCCAGCCCGATGCCTCTTATCTGCATTATTGCAGCAATGAAACCATTGGTGGCGTGGAAATCGCGCAAATGCCCGACATGCAGGCGCTGGGTGCGCCTGATGTGCCTCTGGTGCTCGATGCGTCATCGCATTTTCTGTCAAGGCCGCTGGATGTGTCCCGCACGGGCATGGTATATGCCGGCGCACAGAAAAATGCCGGCCCTGCCGGCGTCACCATGGTGATTGTGCGCAGGGATATGCTGGGCCACGCGCTTGCATGTACGCCATCGGCTTTCGATTACGTGAACGTGGCAAAGGAGCGTTCCCGCTACAACACGCCACCGAGCTATGGCATCTACATTTGCGGGTTGGTGTTCAAATGGCTGCTCCAACTGGGTGGATTGGCCGAGATTGAAAAACATAATGTGGCCAAATCGCAGGCGCTGTATGCCCAGATCGATAGCAGCGATTTTTACGCCAATCCAATACAGCCGGCGTTCCGCTCCCGCATGAATGTGCCGTTTACGCTTGCCAGCGAGGAGTTGACCAGCCAGTTTCTGAAGCAAGCAGCGCAGCATCGTCTGCTGGCGCTCAAGGGGCACAAATCTGTTGGCGGCGTGCGGGCGTCCATCTATAACGCAATGCCCATGGAAGGCGTTACGACACTTGTTGACTTCATGAAAGAATTCGAGCGCACGCATGGATAATTCACTACAGGATGCGCTCAAACCGCTGCGCGACAAAATAGACCAGATTGACCGCGATATTCTTGACCTGCTTAATCAGCGGGCGCAAACGGCAATCGATGTAGGCCGGGTCAAACACGAGCATCAGGCGGACAGCGCGGTGCTCAAACCTGAACGGGAGGCGCAGGTAATCCGCCGCCTGCAGGAACTGAATCGCTACGGCACCTTTACTGAAACCGGTGTGCGGGCTGTCTGGGCGGAAATCATCTCGGTTTGCCGCGGCCTGGAAAAAGGGCTGACGGTAGCCTATCTTGGGCCGGAAGGGTCCTTCTCCGAACAAGCCGCCATGGAATTCTACGGTCATTCGGTCCATGCGCTGCCGTGCCCGTCCTTTGATGAAGTATTCCGTGCCGTCGAGGCCGGCCAGGCCGACGTCGGCATGGTGCCCGTCGAGAACTCGACCGAAGGCGCTGTCAACCGGACGCTCGATCTGTTTCTCAATTCTACCGTCAAGGTGCATGGGGTCCGTTCGATTCCCATCCGTCACTGTCTGATGAGCCAGAACGGCACCATGGATGGCGTCAAAAGTATCATGGCCCATCCCCAGGCGCTGGCGCAGTGTCAGAAATGGCTGTCGCAACACCATCCGACGCTGGAGATCGTGCCTGCGGCCAGCAACTCCGAGGCGGCCCGGCATGCTGCTCAGGATGAAAGCGTCGCGGCAATTGCCGGCGAAACGGCCGCTGTCTTCTGGAACCTCGGCCTGGTTGCTTCCGGTATCCAGGACGATGCCAACAACAAGACGCGATTCCTGGCCATTGGCAATATCGAAACGGCGCCTAGCGGGCGCGATCAGACCAGCCTGATTTTTGCCGTTCCCAATCGCGTCGGTGCGGTATACGAGATGATCAGTCCCTTTGCGCGCAACGGCGTGTCCATGACCCGTTTCGAATCCAGGCCAGCACGCACGGGCCAGTGGGAATATTATTTTTACGTCGACGTGTTAGGTCACTGCTCTGACGAGAATGTGGCTCGGGCACTGGAAGAGCTGAAACAGCAGTCCGCGTTTTTCAAAATTCTGGGTTCTTACCCAATGCAATAGAAGGTGATTTGAATGTCCGGTGTAGCCAGTGGGTTCGGTATATCCAGTAATGTCGATGCAATGATGCCATACCAGGCAGGCAAGCCTATCGAGGATCTGGCGCGTGAGTACGGTCTTGACCCGGCCAGTATTGTCAAGCTGGCGTCCAATGAAAACCCGTTGGGCATGTCCGATTCGGTGCGACAGGCGGTCAGCGGGTTCCTGGAAAGCGTGCCTGGCCAGGCGTTGGGCCGCTATCCCGATCCCAATGCGTTCTCGCTCAAACAAGCGCTGGCGGCGCACTACCAGGTGCCCGCCAATTGGCTGACGGTAGGCAATGGCTCCAACGACCTGCTGGAAATTATTTCACTGGCCATTCTTGATCAGCAGGCATCCTGCGTCTATGCCGAACACGCATTCATTGTGTACCGGCTGGCAACCCAGGCCCGCGGCGCTAAGCATATCAAAGTGCCGGCGGCCGATTATGGTCACGATCTGCAAGCCATGTTCGAGGCCATCGCAGACGATACGCGCCTGGTGTTCATAGCCAACCCAAATAACCCGACGGGCACCTTCCATCGCGGCGAGGTGATTCGCAGTTTTGTTGAAAAAGTGCATGCGGCCTACGGCAATCGCGTGACCGTGGTGCTGGATGAGGCGTATAACGAATATCTGGATCCGCAGTTGCGGTTTGACAGTGCCCAGCTGGTAAGAGATTTTTCCAACGTCATTGTGGTCCGTACGTTCTCCAAGACCTATGGCCTGGCAGGGTTGCGCATGGGGTTTGCTATCGCGCGCCCGGAAATGACTGA
>DATGQC010000204.1:0-6471 GCA_035304425.1 Advenella sp. | reverse complement strand
GCCTGTCGTCGCTGACGCTCCCGCATCCGATGGTACGCATCGTGCTGGCCGAGCAGCTGTATCGCGCCTGGGCCATGCTGACCAATCACCCCTATCATCGTGCCTGAACGCATTATTGCGTTACCACGCCTTCGATCATGAACGCATTGAAACACACCGTATCAGACATTCCCGCTGCACCGGCTGTATCTGCGCCGCTGACGCAGGTGCAAACGCAGCCCATTTTTCTGGCATCGGCCAGTCCGCGCCGCCACCAACTGCTCACGCAAATGGGCATCGTACACGACGTGTTGCACGTGCCGGCGCCGCCAGGCGAGGACGAACCATTGTTGCCCGGCGAACATCCCGCCAGCTATGTGAAACGCACCGCCCGGGAGAAGGCCGAGCGCGCCGTGACGCATCTGCATGCCAGCAGTCTGCCGCCCCGCCCGATTCTCACGGCCGACACGACCGTGATGATGGGCTCACAGCTTCTGGGAAAAGCGCTTACCGACAATCATGTGCGCGATGCGCTGTCGGCCCTGTCCGGGCAAACGCATCAGGTACACACCGCCATCGTACTGGCCTGGCGCGATCGCCTGTATGAAGACGTCTCAATTACAAATGTGATAATGAAGGCGCTCACCGCAGACGAGATCGACTGGTATGTGCGCTCTGGCGAGGGCATCGGCAAGGCTGGCGCCTATGGCATACAGGGCCTGGCCTCCGCGTTTGTGGAATCGATCAGCGGCAGCTACAGCGGCGTCATGGGACTGCCGCTATTTGAAACCTGCCGGTTGCTGGGACGCGCCTATTCAGCGTCAGACTGATTAGCCGGCGCCGCATTAATGAATGCCTCTTCTTTATTGCAGGCGGCATCAATACGGACAATCGTAGGATACGGATTCATGTCCAGGTTGAAACGACGAGCATTGGCCACTTGCGGCACCAGGCAGAAATCGGCCATGGTCGGCGTATCGCCATGACAGTAAACCCCGGTATCGGTTGACGACGCCAGCATTTTTTCGAGCGAATCAAAGCCCTCACGGATCCAGTGCAGATACCACTCGTTTTTGACTTCTTCGGTAACGCCCAGCTCGCGCTTAAGGTACTTGAGCACCCGCAGGTTATTCAGCGGATGAATGTCGCACGCAATAAACTGCGCCAGCGAACGCACACGTGCCCGGCCTGCCTGTGTTGCAGGAAGAATGGGCACCTGCGGATAGGCCTCTTCCAGATACTCCATAATGGCAATGGATTGTCCAATGCTCACATTCTGATCGATAAAGGTGGGCACCAGGGCTGTTGGATTGAGTTCGCGGTAAGTCTGCGCCAGTTGCTGGCCACCATCACGGATAAGGTGCACAGGCACCGACTCGTATCCTAACTGCTTGACGTTCAGCGCAATTCTGACCCGATAGGCCGCCGAACTTCTGAAATACCCATATAGCTTCATCTGCATTATCTCCCTGCCTGTTGTTTACGGGACAGTTCCTTTGGCAAGGGGAACGTCACGTTCTCTTTTGTTCCATCCATTCTGCGAACCGATATGGCGCCCAGTTCCTTCAACCGTTCGACAACCTCTTGCACCAGCACTTCGGGGGCCGATGCGCCGGCGGTAATGCCGATTTTTTGGGCATCCTGAACCCACTCAGGACGAATGGCCTGGGCGTTGTCGATCAGATACGCCTGGCAATCGAGCCGCTCTGCCACTTCACGCAAGCGATTGGAGTTAGAACTGTTCACACTGCCCACGACGAAAAACACATCGCAATCCGGCGCCAGCACTTTGACCGCATCCTGGCGGTTCTGGGTCGCGTAGCAGATATCGCTTTTCTTGGGCTCGACAATGCCCGGAAATTTTGCCCGAAGCGCGTCGGCCACCCGTTTTGCGTCATCGATCGACAGCGTGGTCTGGGTAACAAACGCAGTGTTCTCAGGATTATCAACCTGCAGCGCAGCAACATCTTCCGGCGTTTCCACCAGATGCATGCGCCCGACCGCCTGCCCGAGCGTGCCCTCTACTTCGGGGTGTCCCTTGTGGCCAATCATCACAATCTCCAGGCCTGCGGCGTGCATTTTTGCCACTTCGATATGCACCTTGGTCACCAGGGGACAGGTGGCATCGAAAATGCGCAAGTCGCGCAATTGCGCTTCTGCGCGTACTGCGCGTGACACGCCATGGGCAGAAAACACCACGATCGCGCCTGCCGGCGCCTGGTCCAGCTCATCAATAAAAATCGCGCCCTTGTTACGCAGACTGTCAACCACAAACTTGTTATGGACAATTTCGTGACGCACATAGATAGGGGCCCCGTGCAGCTCCAGCGCCCGCTCCACAATATCGATCGCGCGGTCAACCCCTGCGCAAAAACCGCGCGGTTCGGCCAGAATCACTTCGCTGTTTTGAGCCATTACAGAACTCCGAGCAATTTGACGTCAATCCGCAAGTCGACGCCTGCCAGTGGGTGATTGAAGTCGAAGCGCGCCGTGTCGTTATCCCACTCGCGGAAAATGCCGGAATATCGCCCGCCGTTTGGCGCCGTAAACTCGACCATATCGCCCGGTTCAAATTGCGCATCCGGGCCGGCATCGCGGTCCAGCATCTGGCGGGTAACCCGCTGCAACAATTGCGGATTGCGCTGGCCGTATGCCTGCTGCGCAGGCAACTCGTAACTGAACGTTTCGCCTTCGGCATGGCCGATCAGCGGCGCCTCCATGGAGGGAGACCATTGCCCGGCGCTCAATTGCAGCGTGCCCGGCTTACCGGTAAAGGTATCGATAAAAACCGAACCGGCCCCCGGCCCGGACATCAGCGTAATGCGATAGTGCAGGGTCAAGTAGGATTCAGCATGGACAATTGGATTCATGGGCTGGGAATTCGCGGTCAAAATCTGTCACCGTAGTGCGTTTTTTGTAAAACCCCATTTTAACTGAAATGAACACATACACCGACATTTACCCTGATTCTGCCAAGGACAGCGCTGTCTCTGCCTCCTCAATCCCGATTGATGCGCTGCGACCAAGGGAAAAACTGCTGGCCCGCGGCGCCACCGCGCTGACCAACGCCGAGTTGCTGGCCATTTTGCTGCGCACCGGCTCGGCCCAATTCAATATCATGCAATTTTCCCAATATGTACTGGATCAGGCTGGCGGTCCACGCAATCTGCTGCTGAGCAACTACCACTCGCTGAGAAAAATAAAAGGGCTGGGAGATGCCAAAATCTGCTCGTTTCTGGCTGCCGTCGAGTTTGCCCGACGTCATATGCAGGACACCATGCAGTTTCATACCGTGCTGGACCGGCCGGCAGTGGTGCGCGATTTCTGCATCAGCCTGCTGTCGCATGAAGTGGTGGAAAAATGCCTGCTGCTGCTGGTCAATACGCGCCACCAGCTGATTCATCACGAAGAAGCCTCGCGCGGAACACTGAATCAGACCGCAGTCTATCCCCGCGAAATTGCTGCTACCGCGCTGCGTCACAATGCCTGGGGCGTGATTCTGGCGCATAATCATCCGTCGGGACTGGCCGAGCCCAGCCTGGCCGATATCCAGCTCACCCGGCAATTGCGACGTGGTTTGGCGCTGCTGGAAATCCGCCTGGTGGACCATATTATTGTCGCCGGCGGCGCCGCCATATCGCTGGCTGAACTGGGCAGGCTGTAAGCAATGACAACTGCTATACTGCCTATCAGGCCAGCACGTTCTGGTTATTGCAACACATTGTCTTCTTCGTTGATCCTGCAGGCTTCACATCATGAGCAACACACGAATATGGGATATTTCCGCGCCCGTGGATGCACAATCGCCCGTATTTCCGGGAGATTCACCCTACACCCAGAAATGGAACTGGACTCTCTGCGCCGAATGTCCTGTCAATGTCAGTGAAATAACACTGAGCCCGCACGTAGGCACCCACGCCGATGCCCCCTTGCACTACGACAGCCAGGGCAGTGCCGCAGGGCATTTGCCGCTCGCGCCCTTTATCGGCCCTTGCCGTGTCCTGCATATTCTGCGCGACGATGGCCTGATCTACCCCGGCGATATCGCCGATCACTTGGCCGGGATTCCGCCGCGGCTGCTGGTGCGCAGTTGCCAACAAGCGCGCACCAGCGACTGGTCGGCCGCCTTCGCCAGCTTTGCGCCCGAAACGCTGGATTTGCTGCATCAGCATGGCGTTGTTCTGGTCGGCATTGACACGCCCAGCATTGATCCGGCCGCCAGCAAATCGCTCGACAGCCATCAACGCATACGCCGGTACGACATGCGCGTACTGGAAAATCTGGTGCTGGACCATGTGCCGGCAGGGGACTATGAATTGATCGCCCTGCCGCTCAAATGGACCAGCGCGGATGCCAGCCCGGTAAGAGCGGTATTGCGCTCGTTATAATTGCAAGCGTAATAACCTGCAAACGAAATCAACCCTCTGATCAACTAACGCAACGCCTTGACCGGTTATAGAGGCTGTAGCGCCGCAGAGGCAGTCAGGCCATGACCCAAACCGTGACACCGTTGCCTCAGGCACAGCCATCTGCACAATTGCAGACACCGTAACGACATTTGTGATTGCCATCTATCTGGAAACAACAATGACTGATCGCGCTTTCTACGAAAACCTTGATGCTATTGATCCGCTGAGCCCTTTGCGCGATGAATTTCATCTGCCGCCAGGCACGATTTATCTGGACGGCAACTCATTGGGAATCATGCCCCTGGCCGCGCCGGTCAGAGCCAAGCAGGTGATGCTGCAGGAATGGGGCGAGGACCTGATTGCCAGTTGGAATAAGGCGGACTGGATCAGCCTGCCTATGAGACTGGGCAACAAAATTGCGCCGCTGATCGGCGCAGGTCAGGATGAAATCGTTGTATGCGATTCTACTTCCCTGAATATATACAAGGTGCTGTATAGCGCGATTCAGATCGCCCGCCGGCGTCACCCCGCCAGACGCAAAATTGTCAGCGAAAAGACCAACTTCCCCACCGATCTTTATATTGCGCAAAGCCTGTGCGCGCAATTTGATATGTCCCTGGAACTGGTAGAGAGCCAGGAGATCGACGCCATCATCAATGATGATCTGGCTGTGCTGCTGCTTACGCACGTCAACTATCGCAGCGGCGCCATTCTCGACATGGCGCAGATAACCAGCCTGGCGCACGCCCACGATGCGCTGGTGATATGGGATCTATGCCACTCCGCAGGTTCTGTTCCGGTCGACCTGACCACTGCACAGGCCGATTTCGCAGTGGGATGCACATATAAATTTCTCAATGGCGGGCCCGGCTCACCTGCCTTTGTCTGGGTCCATCCACAGCATGTCGACGACATCGCTCAACCGCTGACCGGCTGGATGGGACACGCAGCGCCCTTTGCGTTCGAGACGGATTATCAGCCGGCCACCGGCATCCGCAGCTATCTTTGCGGCACGCCCTCAATACTGGCTATGTCCGTGCTCGAGAGCAGCCTGGATATCTTTCTGAAAGCGCAGGGTTATGGCGGCATGCCGGCGATTTATAAAAAGGCGCAAACCCTGACCAGTCTGTTCATCCAGCTGGTCGAAAAAGAATGTGCCGGGTATGACCTGTCGCTTGTATCGCCACGCGACCCTGAAAAACGCGCCAGTCAAGTCAGCCTGGCCCACCCCGTGGGCGCCTACGCCATTATTCAGGCGCTGATCGCGCAAGGTGTGGTCGGCGATTATCGCGAACCCGGCGTGCTGCGCTTCGGGTTCACGCCGCTTTATTTGCGTTATACCGACGTGTGGGATGCAGCAAGGCAATTGCAATCGGTATTGCAAAGCGAGGCCTGGCGATCCGACACATTCGCGGCCAGACAGGCGGTTACCTAAGCGCCAGCACGCACCCGCCTTATAAAATTCACTGTCGTGCTTGCCGCGCGCACAGAATCGGCATCGCCGGCACCCGGCACCGCCTTGACAGGCGGTGGGGTCAGCGGTCTAGCTGATTCACGTAGTTCGACCGATTCGTTAAACTGGACCCCGTAGCCGCAACGCTCCGAACCGACAGCCGCAACAGGCCCCGAACCCGAGTTTGCCGGCCCGCTCAAAGGATTCCCAACATGAATGAACCGACACCTCCCTCCTCTGCTGATGTCATAGCCAATGAAAAGGCCAAGCTGGATTTCTCTGGCGAGATGAGCTACGGCGATTATCTGCACCTGGATGAGCTGCTGGGCGCACAGCATCCGCTCTCTCCCGAGCACAACGAGATGCTGTTTATCATCCAGCACCAGACCAGCGAACTGTGGATCAAGCTGATGCTGCATGAGCTGAATGCGGCCATCGGCAGCCTGCGCAATGACCAGTTGAACCCGGCATTCAAAATGCTGGCCCGGGTCGGACGCATCATGGAGCAACTGGTGCACGCCTGGGATGTGCTGGCCACCATGACGCCGCCGGAATATACGGCACTGCGTCCCTGGCTGGCATCCTCCAGTGGGTTCCAAAGCTTTCAGTATCGACAAATCCAATTTTTAC
>DATGQC010000203.1:0-2568 GCA_035304425.1 Advenella sp. | reverse complement strand
ATCGAACAACGACGCGACAGGAACAGACCCGGTATTCGCGATGCAACGCGTCTATCTCAAGGACCTTTCGCTGGAAATGCCCAACGCACCGCAAATCTTCCTGGAACAGGAAACGCCGAACGTTGAAGTGTCTCTGAACGTCGGCGGCGAACGCCTGGCCGATACCGTTTTCGAAGCGACAGTAACAGTGACGATCACCACCAAGATCGGCGACAAAACGCTGTATCTGGTCGAAGGCACGCAGGCTGGCATTTTCGAGATCGCCAATGTGCCTGAAGAACAGTTCGAACCGCTCATCGGCATTGTCTGCCCCACCATGCTATTTCCGTACCTGCGCGCCAACGTAGCCGATGCCATCAACCGCACGTCGCTGCCTCCGCTGCACCTGGCCGAAGTCAATTTCCAGGCATTGTATGAACAGCGCGTACAGGAAGCACAAAAGCAGGCCGGCGGCAACGGCTCGCCTGACAGCGGTTCGGGCATTTACGTGCCTCCCGGCACAACCCGTCAATAAATAATAAACGCCCATGACGCCTGAGCCCTCGCCGTCATCATTGCGCGTACTCGTTCTTGGCGCAGGCAGTTGGGGCACAGCGCTAGCGCATGCGGCCTGCAATAACGCCCAGACCATGGTCTGGGCGCGCGACCCCGAAACGGCAAGACACATCAACCAGCAGCACCGCAATCCGCGGTATCTGCAGGATATTCCCCTGCCGCCGGGCTTGCTTGCCAGCAACGATCTGGACCAGGCGTTCGCATTTCTGCAAGAAGCGTCCGCATCGCTGATCATCCTGGGCACGCCAGTGGCCGCCATCGCCCACACCTGCACGCTTTTACGCAAGCATCTGCCGGCCGCCGGCCTGCAGACAACGCCGGTGCTGTGGACATGCAAAGGCTTCGAACAACAAACGGCGCGCCTGCCTCACGAAGTGGTGCAGGCCATTCTTGAAGATATCGTGCCCCATACCGGCGTGCTGTCCGGCCCCTCGTTTGCGCGTGAGGTCGCCCAGGGCCTGCCGGTGGCGCTGACTGTGGCCAGCCGCCATGAGTGTGTCAGAGCCCGGGCAACAGAAGCCCTGCATGCGGGCAATACACGCATTTATCGAAGCCATGACGTAGTCGGCGTTGAAGTAGGCGGCGCCATGAAAAACGTGATCGCCATCGCCTGCGGCATTGCCGATGGACTGGCGCTGGGCATGAATGCACGCGCCGCGCTCATTACCCGTGGACTGGCCGAAATGAGCCGCCTGGGCCTGGCGCTGGGCGGCGAAGCCGCTACGTTCAGCGGGCTGACCGGGCTGGGCGACCTTGTCCTGACGGCAACCGGAGATCTGTCGCGCAACCGCCAGGTGGGTGTCGCCCTAGGCCAGGGTCAGGACCTGGAGACGATTCTGTCTTCCGGCATGACCGCCGAAGGTGTTCGCTGTGCCCGTGCCGCCCTCACCCGCGCACGCGGCCTGGCTATTGATATGCCCATTACAGAAGCGGTCTGCGCCGTATTGTTCGACAAAGTCCCCCCGCTGCAGGCCGTATCCCTTCTGCTGTCACGTGAATCGCGCAGCGAATAGCCCGGCGCACCAGTGATCGCCGTCTTTCAAGTGGCGCCGGTCGGCGACACATGATCACGATTGCCATCGAGTGCGTCATCATGCGCATGGATGCCTAACGTACCGCCCGCTTGATCGCACTGACCGGCACCAGGGTTTCGCCCGCCGCATTTTGCCTGACCGGCTTGCACCAGGCATGTCCATACGCCACTTCCAATGACAAGCGCAATAAACCGTCTTCTCCACGACCCGCATCCAGAGCGTCACGAAGACGACGGTACCACGCCCGCCCCTTGAGTCCGTCGCTGCGCGCTTCACTCGGATTGCCTCCCAGCCCGCGCACATCCTTGAGCAGGGCATCCACGGTGCGATAAGTCAGCGTGATCACTTCCTGGTCCATGACCGGGTCCATAAAACCATTTTCCAGAAGGATGTCGCCGAAATCATGCATATCAACAAATTGCATGGTCTGGGTCTGGATACCCGCTGCCGCCACGGCACTGCGCAGTTCACGAAAGGTGCCAGGGCCAAGACAGGAAAACATGGCCAGGCCGTTGTTGCTCAGGACCCGACGCCATTCACGGATGACATCATGCGGTTGCTGATGCCAATGCAGCGCCAGATTGGACCACACCATATCGACCGATTCGGGCGCCATGGGCATAGCCGCCATATCGGCGAGCTCGAAGGAGAAACCTGGCCGGCCCTTGAGTTTTTGCATGATGGATTTGAGCCCTTTGGGCACATACTGGCTTTTGCAATGCTCAATAAAGGGCGCGCAGTGGTCCACCCCGATGACCGATGCCTGCGGATAGCGCGCCGCCAGCAGATACAGCGAATTGCCGGGGCCGCAACCGGCATCGACAACTCGCTGGGGCGCCACTTTGATATAGCCCAGGCGATCAATCATGCGCGTGGCGATTTCATCATAGAAAAAGCGCGCGTCTTCCAGGGCGCCACGGCGGGCAAACTGCTGACGAACATGCGTCATGTTGATGGGCAGCCGGGAAGCCGAATGAAT
>DATGQC010000202.1:0-6082 GCA_035304425.1 Advenella sp. | reverse complement strand
TGTAATTGGCGGTCCCGCTGTCGTCGGCATTGCCGTTGGTAATGTATCGGTCTGACGACTTGAAGTGAACGTTGCTGTAGCGCAGGCCTGCGTCCAGCGTCCAGCGTTCGGCAAAATTCCACGATGCCTGTACGTAGGGATCAAGGTTCCAGACGTTGTTGATTTCGTTGCGACGCAGGTTGCCCTGTACGCCCAACTGATCGCCAATGAAATTTTCGTAGCCCTTGCGCGCTTCGCGCATTGTGTCCCAGGCCAACCCTGCCACCAAGGTGAGCGGTCGGTCGGCCAGGGAGAGATGCGAGGTCAGGCGCACATCTGCGCCGCCGTACTGTCTTTTGAGCCAGATGACGCCGCCTGAATGAGAAGGGGCGCGCTGCGGGCCGATGGGAATGGAGAGAAACTGCCTGGTTTCCCGCTGACCATAGTAGCCCATGATACGCAGATCGGTCCGATCGGACAGGGGTTGCTCGTAGACCAGGCCGCCCTGGGTCTGCTTGGTGGTTTTGCGTACATTGTAGGTTTGGGCATTGGGCGAGGATGATCGTGGATCGTTTTCGAACTCTTCCCGCGTCAGCCCCTGGGGATCCTGTGCCGACACATCGACATGATTGAGCAGCAGGCTCAGGTGACCTGTGTCGCCCACGTTTAGCCCGAGCTTGGCATTGACCTGGTTTTTCTCTGCCCTGCTATGCTCGCGGTAGCCGTCGGTACGAAAATGATTCGTGCTTAGCAGATAGTCTATGGCGCCGACGCCGTCGCCCCGCGAGCCAGAGGCTTTCATCCCGTAACGCTGTTGCCCGTCGCTGCCGGTTGCAAAAGAGGGCGTCAGGGCAAGGGGGCCTTCGCCGGTTTCAGTTTCGGTCAGCAGCACACCACCCGACGAATTGCCGTATAGCGTGGAAAACGGCCCGCGCAGCACTTCGGCCGACTCAATGGACGACAGATCGATATTGGACGTCTGGCCCTGCCCGTCCGGCATGGTGGCCGGAATACCGTCTACATACAGCCGGATGCCGCGTACGCCAAAGGCCGAGCGGGCGCCGAAACCGCGAATGCCCACCTGCAGATCCTGGGCATAGTTCTGGCGGTTGCGTACAGTGAGCCCCGGGATGCCGCGCAAGCCTTCGGACAGATTGACCTGCAGCTGGTTCGCGCGCATTTGGGCGCCGTCGATGACGCTGACCGACGCCGGTATTTCACTGGCCGGGCGATCCATGCGGGTGCTGGTGGCGACGATGGGTGACAATTGGGCGACGGGGGGCTCTGGTGTGGTGGCAGCGGGAGCGGCAGATGCAGGCGCAGCGGCTGTGACTGCCTGCGCTGTCGTTACTTGCTGGCCGAGTGCAACGCATGCAAATAGCGAAAAGAAACAGCCGGTCACAATTGCGGGCTTAAACGTAGGCGAACTCATGGACAAACTCATGCAGATTAAAGGGGCAGAATGCAGGCCAGGGCAACGCGATTCATGCTGGCGATGGCGTGCACGCGCCGCCATGAGAGCGATATGTCTGTTAATGGCCATGTTATGTCCGTTTTTGACACGAACTTAACTGTTGTTACGTTCTATGATAACCCGTCAATATGCATACAGGATCAAACATGAATCAAATACTTGTTCTCGTTGATGTGCAGGAATCCTTTCGCCATCGCGACTACTGGGACGAACGCCGTGCCGCATCGTTTCTAGCGCAAGCCAATGCCTTGGTTGCTCATTGTGACGCGCATGGCGTACCCATTGTGCGGGTCTATCATTGCGAAACCGCAGTGGACAGCCCGTTTAACGAGGCCAGCGGCTATGTTCGCCCATTGCAGGGATTGATGGACTTTGAAGCCGCGCTGGTGGTAAAAAAGCAGAAACACAGTGCGCTGGTGGGGACAAAACTGCTTTGCTGGTTACGCGATCGCGACATTACGAATGTGATGATCGCCGGAATTCGCACCGAGCAGTGTTGCGAAACAACCACGCGCCACCTGTCTGACGAGGGGTTTTCCGTGACATTTGTGACCGATGCGACGCTGACATTCGATATGACATCACCGGATGGACTGCCCGTGAGCGCCGACGATATTCATCGCCGGACCGAGACCGTCTTGAATAAACGCTTTGCCAGCATTGCGCATGTTCGCAATCTGGTTGCAGATACATGTCGGGATCTGGCTGAAACATGATCTCGGTGTGCTTTCTGTTGTTGCCGGACACGCTGATCATGGATGTGGCTGGCCCGGCCGAAGTATTTCGTCTGGCCAACCAGCATCTTGAGTCAAGGGGAAAGCCAGCTAAGTTTGCGCTGCGGTTTATTTCCCCGGCGCCGACGATCACCTCTTCGGTAGGATTGGCGTTTCACGACATCGCCCCGTTGCCGGATCTGCATCAACTGAGTCAAAGAGGGCCTGTCTGGCTGGCGCTTTCCGGTCGCAGCGGTCCGGCAGCGAATATCATCTATCGTGATCCGGTTTGGCTTGAGGCACGCATATGGCTGACCCGGTACGCCGAATTATTCAATGCACAGGCCAATAGCGGCTGCGCCTTGCTGACAATCTGCGCTGGAGCGCTGTTACTTGCCGATGCCGGACTGGCTGCGGGCAGGAAACTGACGACGCATCATGATTTGCTGGGCGAACTGGCGCGTCTTGCGCCAGGGGCGCAGGTGCTGCACAATCGCCTGTATGTGGACGATGGCAATCTGTTTTCCAGCGCAGGTATTACGGCCGGCATTGATCTGGCCTTATATTGCGTCGCCGCTGTCGCCGGCGAGGGTATTGCCAATGCGACGGCGCAGTCGATGCGCGTCACCCGGCGCCGCCACAGACAGGAACCGGAAATCTCGCCGCTTTTGCAATACCGCCATCATCAGCATCAGGCGCTGCTGCGGGTCCAGGATGCCATCGAGGCGGATCCTGCTGCACCCTGGGACAATACCACCCTTGCGACCATTGCCCATGTCAGTCCGCGTCAGTTGTTGCGGGTCTTCAGGCAGCAATTGGGGATGTCGGTGCGAGATTATATCGAAGCTGTGCGGCTGGACACACTGGCGCAGATAAGCGATATTGAGCGACCCGATGCACATGGTCTTCGCCTGGCCGGCTTCTCTGGCTCGCAGCAATGGCGTCGCGCGCGAGCGCGACAGGCTCAACGGGCGCTGACCAGGGCGGTCAAGGACGATGCCAGACCGACAAAAATGACTGCACGTCGGTAGCGCCATTGAGGCGCGTGCTTTCATAAAACGTATCGCAGGGCATTGGTATTGACGCGGCGCTCCCAGATATAAAAATATTCAATGATTAAGTATCCGGGCTCAATTTCATTGATATCCAGCGATAGATTGCCAGCAAGATGCGTTTTCAGCCTGGCTGTAGGGCATTGGCGATGAAACGGCACGCCGCAATGCCAATCCACTATAAAATATCTTCATCGAATCAAGAGGTGGATTGTGCCAAGAAAAGCGTCAACATTATCGGTCGCTGACGAAAACCCGGCTTCGGGCGGCGTTGCAGCGGTGGATCGCGCCCTGTCGTTGCTGACCGTATTTCGCAAGAATGATGGGTATCTTTCGCTGGTAGAACTGGCGGACCGCACGCGCATGTACAAGAGTACTATCCTGCGGCTGCTGGCTTCGTTGGAACATTACGGCATGGTGCACAAGTCCGATGACGGACGATATGGCCTGGGCGAAGGCGTTGTGCGGCTGTATGGCGTTTACAATTCGGCCTTTTCACAGGCAGATGTCATTATTCCGGTGCTGCGCGCGCTGGTGGAGAAGACCCAGGAAAGCGCCTCGTATCACGTCATCAGCGGCAATAGTCGGTTATGCCTGCATCGGGTCAATTCGCCCTTGCCGATCAGCTATCGGACTCGTGAAGGGGACGTATTGCCGCTGGATAAAGGTTCTGGCGCACGCGTGCTGCAGGCCTTTACCGGCGCCAAAGGGAAACTGTACGATCAGATCCGGCGCGATGGCGTCGTCGTCCTGGATGGCGATCGCATGCCCGATCTGGCGGGCGTTTCTGCTGCAGTATTCAACGCCCATCACGAATTTGCCGGCGCGGTGACGCTGACCATGCCCTCATCCAGGCTTAAGCCCGCATTCAGGGATGATGTGCTGGAAGCCGCGATGGCCTTGAGCAAAAAGTTCGGCTATAGCAAAGACTGAATCTTTCAAGCCTGACGCCTGGCTATCACTGGCGCACGAACACACGCATGCCCTTCACACAAACCGGCCCATCGCGGCCGATTTTGTTTTGTCTCCCCTTTTCTTGCCGTATCTGGCAGTTATGCTGCATCTCAATCACATATGCGATTGCGTGTTGACGCGTTCTTCGTTTGTGTTTTATTATTCTATTTAACAGAATATCATTCTATAAGATAGAATAAAGGAGAAAACATGAACCAGACCCCTTCCGAACGGGTGCTGATCAGTGAAGTGGGAATGCGCGATGGGCTGCAGAGTATCAAAAGCATCATGCCGACCGAATACAAATTCAAGCTGATCGATGCGCTTTATGAAGCCGGCGTTCGCGAAATCGAAGTGTGTTCGTTCGTGCCTGCAACATTGCTGCCGCAAATGGCTGATGCGCCAGAGGTAGTCCGTTACGCGTTGCGCTATGCCGATCTGACCGTCATGGCGCTGGTGCCGAACCTGCGGGGCGCCCGGAATGCGCTGCAGGCAGGGGCGCACAAGCTGACACTGCCCGTGTCTGCCAGCGAGGCGCATTCCCTGGCCAATGTAAGAAAAACGCAGCAGCAAATGGTGCAGGAAGTGCGCGAGATCGTGGCGTTGCGCAACGAAATCGCACCCGGTGTGAAAATAGAGGCCGGCATCTCGACTGCGTTCGGCTGCACGATCCAGGGAGCGGTAAGCGAAGACGATGTAGTCCGGCTTACGTCCGAATTGGTGGCGGCCGGCGCTGATGAAACCGGCCTGTCCGATACCACAGGGTATGCGAACCCGGCCCAGGTGCGGCGACTTTTCAGACGTGTCTTTGCCGAAATCGGTGACAAATGCGGCGCCGCTCACATGCATAACACGCGCGGGCTGGGCATGGCCAACAATCTGGCTGCCTATGATGTCGGCGTACGCACCTTTGATGCATCGCTGGGTGGCCTTGGTGGTTGTCCCTATGCGCCTGGCGCGTCCGGCAACGTGGTGACCGAAGACCTGGTTTTCATGTTCGAGGCCATGGGTATTGATACCGGCATCAATATTGAAAAACTGATGGCTGCCAGGGCGCCGCTTCAAGCCGGCGTTCCACAGGAAGCCGTGTATGGCATGGTGGCCGAAGCCGGCGTGCCTTTAACCTTCCAACAACAAGTGTGATATGACAGAAAAAACATTGCCTTACGCAGGGCTTAAGGTTATTGAGTTTACGCACATGGTGATGGGCCCCACGTGTGGCCTGATCCTGGCAGACCTGGGCGCCGATGTCATTAAAATAGAACCGCTCAAGGGCGATAACACCCGCCATTTGCTGGGATCTGGCGCGGGTTTTTTTTCCGCGTTCAATCGTAATAAAAAAAGCCTGGCTGTTGATCTGAAATCGGAGCAGGGACTGGCGCTGGTCAAGGATCTGATCGACTCGGCCGATGTGGTGAGCGAAAATTTCAAACCCGGCACGATGAAAAAACTGGGGCTGGACTACGAATCGCTCTCTGCGCGAAATCCGGGCCTGGTGTATGTCAGCCACAAGGGATTTCTGCCAGGTCCCTATGAGCACCGCACTGCGCTGGACGAAGTGGTGCAGATGATGGGCGGGCTGGCCTACATGACCGGCCGGCCCGGCGACCCGCTGCGCGCCGGCGCCAGCGTCAACGACATCATGGGAGGCATGTTCGGCGCCATCGGCGCGATGGCGGCGCTGGCCCAGCGCGCGCAGACCGGCCGCGGCCAGGAGGTGCAGAGCGCGCTGTTCGAGAACAACGTGTTCCTGGTGGCGCAGCACATGCTGCAGTACGCCGTGACCGGCCAGGCCGCCGACCCGATGCCGGCGCGCATCTCGGCCTGGGCCGTGTACGACGTGTTCACCGTGAAGGACGGCGAGCAGATCTTCCTGGCGGCGGTGAGCGACGGCCAGTGGCGCGTGTTCT